>JBDTWG010000026.1:0-18460 GCA_040006855.1 Nitrospira sp. | reverse complement strand
CCCCTGGGACGGGCACGACATTTTGGTTCACGATCCCTCTGGATGCGGCTGCACCATATTCCGCGGACCAGGATGAGCACGCAGTCACGGCACCGGCAAGCTCAGCACCATCACATTAATTGTGACCGGGCAACGAATGGTAGGAGTGAGGAGGACCACGCACCCATGGATGTAACAACACACTGCATCAAAGCGGGAAGTGTCTGGTCTCCTTCGACACTCGCCCGGCTCGATTCTCCTGAAACCCTCTTGGTGCTGTTCGGTTCGTCAGGCCTAATCGACACACCCGACCGCATCAGGCAGGTGCTCGACGCCTGCCCTCAGAGTCACGTAATCGGGTGTTCGACAGCCGGAGAAATTCACGGCAGCGAAATCTCGGATGGCAGCCTGGTGGTGGCCGCCGTGAAATTTGAAAAGGCCACAGTCCGCACGGCAGTGGCCGTCGTGCGCGATCCGCAGGACTCCCATACCGCCGGAACCGCGATCGCCTCCCAGCTCAACCGGCCCTCGCTTCGCGCCATTCTGGTGTTGTCTGACGGCCTACAGGTCAATGGTAGCGAGCTGGTCAAAGGTCTGAATGATAGCTTAGGCGGGGCCGTGGTCATTACCGGCGGTCTGGCCGGCGACGGGACACGCTTCAAGAGGACCTGGGTCCTGAAAGACCGCACGCCGCAGAGCGGCTACGTCACCGCCGTCGGGCTGTATGGCGACTATGTCCGCATCGGACACGGCTCCAAAGGGGGATGGGACCAATTCGGCCCAGAGCGGCTGGTCACCAAATCACACGGCAATATTCTCTATGAGCTTGATGGACGCCCCGCGCTGCACTTGTACAAGGAGTATCTGGGCGATCGCGCGGCCGGCCTTCCCGCAACAGGCCTCCTCTTTCCCCTCGCGATCCGAAGCTCGCTTTCAGAGGGAAAAAGTTTGGTCCGCACCATCCTCGCCGTGGACGAAGTCTCTCAATCCATGACGTTCGCCGGGGACATTCCGCAGGGCGTCTACGCGCAGCTCATGCGCGCGAATTTTGATCGATTGATTCAGGGCGCGTCCGACGCCGCCACGCTGACGACGAACGGCCACGACAGCTCGCCCTCAGTACACTCATGCCTGTCCATCGCCATCAGTTGCGTCGGGCGG
Source organism: Nitrospira sp. (assembly GCA_040006855.1). Lineage (GTDB taxonomy): Bacteria > Nitrospirota > Nitrospiria > Nitrospirales > Nitrospiraceae > Nitrospira_A. The sequence goes on along the minus strand of JBDTWG010000026.1, from coordinate 17,320 downwards.
CGTTTGGTCCTTGGGGAACGGACGGAAGAAGAAACCGAAGCGACTCTGGACATTCTCCCCCAAGGCAGTCGGCAGATTGGATTTTATTCCTATGGTGAGATCTCTCCTTACGAAAGCGGCGCATGCGATCTTCACAATCAAACCATGACGTTGACGACCATCACCGAAGTCTAATGTCTATGCATCCGCTGCTCGCACGACAACTCAAACGCATAGGCCTGGAAGCCGCTACGCTTCCCCCCTCGCCCGACACCTGGCAGAAACTGCTGGAGCGAGTGAGCCAGAGCTATACGGAGTCGGATCAGGGGCACGAATTGCTAGAACGTTCCATCGCCCTCTCTTCGAAAGAGATGCAGGATCTCAACGAGCAGTTGCGTCGGACCTCGGAGAGCAAGCTGTCTGAGGAACGTGACAAACTGCACACGGTCCTCCGGTCTGTCGGCGATGGACTTTGTGTGGTTGATCAAAATTGGAACATCTTGCTGCTCAATCCCGAAGGCCAGCGCCTCTGTGCCTGCACCGAAGCCGACGTGGTCGGCCGCCCGCTGCCTGCCATCATTTCACTGTCCTCCGGGACAAGTCTCACAGAACCGATCTTCACCCAGATACTACTGGAAGAAACCACGCACGGTGACACCTTTCGGACCGATGACGGGCTGCTCACCACAACTACGGGCCGCGCCTTTCCTGTCTCCTATGTCCTGGCGCCCATCGTTCGAGAAAATCGCGTGGGAGGTGCCGTGCTTGTCTTTCGCGATATCACCGACCGAAAACAGGCAGAGGATAGCCGCCGCTACACGGAAGAACTGCTGGCTCGACACCAAGCCGCCCTCCTCGATTTGACCCGCAACACCATTCTTCAAAGTGGCTTACTGGAGCATGCGCTGAAGGAAATTACACGCACCACCGCCGCCACACTGAGCGCGGGACGGGTCAGTATATGGCTATTGACCGAGGATCGACGCGGCTTGCAATGCAAGGACCTGTATGAAGCATGCACCGACCACCATTCCTCCGGAATGGAATTGCGGGCGTCGGCATATCCCGCGTATTTCCAAGAGCTCCTCTCCGAGCGCATCATCGATGCTTCCGACGCCAGAACCGACTCCCGCACATCCGAGTTGGCCGACAGCTATCTCATCCCCCTCGGCATCACTGCCATGCTCGACATCCCGATTCGCTTCAAGGGAAGACTCATGGGCGTGCTCTGTCATGAACAGATCGGCCCACCGCGAGCCTGGATGCTGGAGGAACAGCAGTTCGGCCATGCCGTCGCCTCCCTGGTCTCCCTCGCGCTGGAAGCAGCCGAACGCCTCCAAGCAGAGCGAGCCCTGCGCAAAAATGAGGGCCGGACGAGACTGATCATCGACACCGCCATCAGCGGGGTCATCGGAATGGACGACCAGGGGAGCATCATCGACTGGAACGTTCAGGCCGAACAAATCTTCGGATGGACGCGCCAAGAAGTCATCGGCCGCGCAATGACGGACACCATCATCCCTTACGCCCACCGCGAGGCGCACCAACGCGGACTCGAGCGGTTCCTCAAGACCGGTGAGGGACCGGTCATGAACAAGCGGATCGAAATCACCGCGCTGCGCCGCGATGGCATTGAGTTCCCAATCGAGCTGGCCATTACTCCGCTGCGCGTGGAGAATGCCTACACCTTCACGGCATTTGTGGTGGACATTACGGAGCGGAAGCGGGCGGAAGAAGCGCTACGCACGAGCGAAGAGCGTTTGGCGATGACGGTGCAAGGCTCGCATATTGGAATCTGGGACTGGAACGTAGCGACGAATACGGTCTATCTCTCCACGCAGTGGAAACATCACCTCGGCCACGACGATTCCACACTCACGAATGACTTTGAAGCCTGGAACTCACGCATTCATGAGGATGATCGACAACGGACGCTTGAAACCTTACAAGCTGCCCTCGACGGCACAATGAATCAATTTGAGTACGAACATCGTCTTCGGCATCGAGATGGCTCTTACCGGTGGATCCTCTCACGAGGTAGCGTCATCCGAGACGGCTACGGCGTAGCCTCACGCATGGTCGGCATCCACATCGATACCACTGATCGGAAACGCACCGAAGAAGAGCTTCGAGCGGCGAAAGAAGCCGCCGAGGCCGCCAGCAAGTCAAAGAGCGAATTTCTGGCGAATATGAGTCATGAGATTCGGACTCCCATGAACGGCGTCCTAGGCACGACCGAGTTGCTGCTCAACAGCGAGCTTACGGACAAGCAGCGACATCTCGCCTCCACCGTGCACCGTTCGGGACGAACCCTTCTCGCGATCATCAACGACATCCTCGATTTTTCGAAGATCGAAGCGGGCAAGCTCGAATTAGAATCGGTCGGTTTTGATCTCTCGCACGTGCTCTCGGAATCACTGGAGCTGTTCGTGGAGGCGGCGCGGCGAAAACAGCTTCAGCTTACGCAGCGCATAGGCGAGGGAGTGCCGCTTTACCTCAAGGGTGATCCGGTCCGGTTCCGCCAAATCCTCCTGAATCTCCTGAGCAACGCGATGAAGTTCACCGAGACCGGCACAGTCTCGTTAACTACCGAACTGGTAGAAAGTACGACCGATCAGGCTCTCTTGCGACTCACCGTGGCGGACAGCGGCATCGGCATTGCGGCAGCCGCGAAATCACGCATCTTCGACGCCTTTTCACAAGCCGACGGCTCAACCACTCGACGGTACGGCGGCACAGGACTTGGCCTCTCGATTGCCAAACAGTTGGTTTCCCTCATGGGAGGAACCATTACGGTGGACAGCATGCCCGGGATCGGCTCCACCTTCTCCTTTACGGTCCGGCTTGATCGCCAATCCCTTGGAGCGGCATCGCTACAGGGACTCAGGCATTGCGCGCAGTTGCCCGCGCCCTATCTCGCAACCGAACAAGCCGTGGGGGTCCCTAGGCCCCACTCATCCCCCTTCGTGACTGATGATCCTGCCCCGAAACCAACCGGACGAATCCTGCTGGCCGAAGATAGCCCCGTCAATCGAGAGGTTGCTGTGGGCATGCTGGAAATACTCGGGTATGAGCTGGAGGTGGTGGAGAACGGCCAGCAAGCCTTGATGGCCTCCGACAGCGACAATATCGACATGATTTTGATGGACTGTCAGATGCCTGAAATGGATGGACTCACCGCGACAGGAAGAATCCGCCAACGCGAACGCTCTTCGGGGCGACGTCGTTTGCCGATCATCGCCCTGACAGCACACGCTATGCAGGGCGACCGGGAGCAATGCCTCGCGGCCGGCATGGATGATTATCTGACCAAACCCTATACCCAGATGCAGTTGCGCGACATGGTGCTCAAATGGCTGAGCAAGCAGACCCCGGAGAGCTCCACGCCAATTCTTATTTCAGCCTCTCCCGATTCAGCCCCGATGCCTGATTCCGCACCATTGACGACTGAACCAACGATGGAAGCAATGACAAAGCCTCCTGGTATAGACCCGAAGGCCCTGAATAACATTCGAGCATTGCAGCGCCCCAACCGGCCGGATGTGCTGGCATCCGTCCTCCGGAAGTATCTCGACCATTCGCGGGACAGTGTGGATGCCCTCCGCGACGCCATTCGCGCGAATGATCCTGCGGCGTTGCAAGCCATGGCACACCGGCTCAAATCCAGCAGCGCTCAGCTCGGGGCGATTGCGGTGGCCGCGCAATGTCAGGAACTGGAAACCATGGGTGGCCGTAAGAACTTGATCGATGCCGACCGCGTTCTCGTTCAGTTGGAATCGGATTACCTCGCTGCCTGTGCGGTCTTTCGAAACGAGATCGCAAAGGGGAGACAGCCATGATCCCTCTCATACCCGGACGGACCCCACTCGCGCTGGTGGCGGATGACGACCTCATTATCCGCATGTTTGCCCGCGAGGCATTGGAACAGGCCGGCTGGATCGTTGAGGAGGCTGACCATGGACGCGAAGCCTGGGCGGCTTTTCAACGTCACACTCCCGACGTCGTCTTACTGGATGTCATGATGCCAGAAATGGATGGATTTGCCACCTGCGCGGCCTTGCGTCAGTTGCCGAACGGCGAGCATGTGCCTATCCTCATCATGACTGGTCTGGACGATTTTGACTCGATTACGAAAGCCTACGACGCCGGCGCGACGGACTTCATCGTCAAGCCGTTTAACGCGATGCTGCTGACCCACCGGATCCGCTATATGGTTCGAGCCAACCAGATCTTGCAGGAACTCCGAAACAGCCAAGCCACGCTGACGCAGGCCCGCGATGCGGCCATTGAAGGAACCCGGCTCAAGTCTGAATTCCTTGCCACCATGAGCCATGAAATCCGTACGCCCATGAACGGCGTGCTGGGGATGACGGACTGGCTCTTGGACACGACGCTCACGGCTGAGCAACTGGACTGTGCCCAAACCATCCGTTCTTCGGGCGATGCCTTGATGGTCGTCATCAATGACATTCTGGACTTCTCCAAGATCGAGTCCGGAAAACTGTCTCTCGAATTGCTGGACTTTGAATTGCCCGTGTTTCTCAATCGAGTCGTTGCGCTGTTTACCGAACGAGCCCAGCGGAAAGGCCTGGTGTTAACCTCTCGGATCGCCGACGGGGTGCCGTCTGGCTTGCTTGGCGATCCCTCCAGACTTCAACAGATTCTCAGCAATTTACTAGCTAATGCGATCAAATTCAGCGATCACGGAACAGTCTTCGTCCAGGTGGAGCTCGATCATCGGCCGCCTGAGCAGCGCCTCGAATTTCCAGCCACTCGCTATGGCGAAACATCGGCCGACCACAACCGAGTCATACATGTCCGTTTTTCTGTGTTTGATAATGGAATTGGAATTGCCCCGAGCGCATTCTCAAAACTGTTCCAGCCCTTTGTGCAAGCGGACGGATCCACGACTAGAAAATATGGCGGGACAGGATTGGGACTTGCCATCTGCAAACAGTTGGTGGAATTGATGGGAGGACACATCGGCGCAGAAAGCGAGCCCGGAAGCGGCTCCGTGTTCCGCTTCACGGTACCGCTCCAGCAACTACTCCCGAACACCGAAACCCACAGACACGCCGCCTAACGGAAAATCCAACTCGAGCATTCTCCTCGCGTTCTCGATCTGCACCGTCTTTTTTTCTTTTCCTGAAAGTATCTTTCTGGATACACAAACCCGGCCGCCCCGGATACTTTTTATCACTTCCCGGCTCGATTATTTCAGTTATCATATTGATAATACGTAACAATAAGATCGGCTCAAACATTGCTTTACTTCGTGCTGCGCACATAGTATACACAGCACGTCGAAAGGGGCTCTCTGTGAATTTCCCATTCCCATCCCGCACGGCCTCCTTGAAATATCTCACCTTGTATGGAATACCCTACAGCTGGTAAGGAATTCGCCTGTGCATTGCCTAACATTCGACATCGAAGAGCACTTTCAAGTATCTCGATTCGACTCCCCGATTCGTCGCCGGCATTGGGGGTCGTTTGAGAGTCGGGTGACCCTGAATACCTGCAAACTGCTCGATCTTCTCGCTCGCTATCAAACCAGAGCCACCTTTTTTGTATTGGCGTGGGTCGCTGAACGTCATCCAGGGCTGATCAAGCAAATCGTCGAGTGCGGGCATGAAATCGCATCGCATGGATACGGGCATGAGTTGGTGACGGCACAAACACCCGAATTGTTTCGTGCAGATGTCAGAAAAGCCAAACAGATTCTTGAAGACCTCACAGGCTCGCCCGTCCAGGGCTATCGGGCGCCTGGCTTCACCATTACCCGGGAAACCCTCTGGGCTCTACCGATTTTGGCGGAAGAAGGCTATACGTACGACTCGAGCGTCGTCCCCATCCGACATGACCATTGCGGTATTCCTGGATCCGACCCCTGGCACCATCTGCGACAAACCTCTTCAGGCCCCATTTGGGAAGTACCCCCATCCACTGTGAACCTCGGTGGGCTGCGGCTCCCTATTGCCGGTGGCAGCTATTTTCGTCTCCTGCCCTTTCCACTCTTGTGTCGGCTATTGAAACGCATCGAACGGCAGGGCCGCCCCCTAGTCATGTATTTTCATCCATGGGAGGTGGACCCCCAGCAGCCGCACATGGAGGGGACATTTCTTTCCCAACTGCTCCATTACCGGAATTTGGACAAGATGGAATTCCGGATCTCTACGCTCATGAATACATTCCGATTCGCGCCGATTGCCGAACAGATCGACTTTTCGCCGATTATGCCTCTCGAACCGACTATTTTCCCGGCCATTCCCCCGGCAGAAATCGCGCAAGAAGCTTGAACCCTCCCGCGATCGCATGGAGGTTCTGGCATCCCCACATTGCGTCTCGTCCTCTCGCGCTACCTCACTACGGATTTGCAGTGTCGAAGCGGGTTCAGTAGGGTAAGGACCACCCAGACATGACCAAAGCCAGCGATTCAGGGAGAACCACCATGCATGACGGCAAGATGAGCCTGCGATCCGGGTCCTACCGCCTCTCAACCATGCTGCGGGCGCTGGCGCTGGCACTTGCCCTACTCTCTCCAACTGCGGCCATCAGTCAAACTGTCGATGATACTGTTCAGTTCATTGGCGACATGGCCAATACCCACGGTTTTGTTCGCAGCCTCAGTTGCAGAAACCCTAAAGCCGGGAAAGCGACGAAAATCACCGAAGTGTATAGCGTCATTCCTACGGGAACGAAACTCGGAGCAGTTGAGCTCAATCACGGCCATGACGAGGTGAATACGGGCTTCACTCATTTCGACCTGCATGACATCGATACAATCGAGTACCAAGGACAGGACAGTCGTGAGAACAACCTGATCCTCTACGGGGTTCGTTTTACCTGTAAGAGTAGCGGCCCCTGCGTGATGAAAACTAGTTTTTGTACCGGAGCGATCGCGGAGCTCGAAGCCCAATTTCCAGAAGACACGTTACTGTTTCGATCCGCGTCTCATGCCGAGCGGGTGACAAAAGCTTTCGCGCATTTGTTGACGCTGGTCCGCGCCCAACAAAACAACCAACCTTTTTGATATGACCGTACAGCACCGAGCCGAGGATGCGGGCAGGAATCGCTAGGGACGGAGAATTTTCTTTGGAAATCATTTGGATCGGCAAGAAACCCGTTCGCCACGTTACAGGCGAACGGGGGCTACGAGGGGGACAGCCCTCTTTGGGTGGTAATCATCGTTTATCTTGATGCAAACTGCCCAGTAACGCGCTTCTGATTCGAATTACTCCACAATAGTGACGGTCATTTCGACGCGTTCAATTGGATTGTCGCAAGGCCCCTTGTCTGCAGGGTTCGGCGCACCCGTTTGGCACATGACTCTAGGCAACCCGACAATTTTATCTGCGACCCCGATTCCTTTGACCACCTCGCCGAAGATCGTATATTTTCGATCTAAAAACCGCGACTCTTCCACAACAATAAAAAACTGGGACCCCGCGCTATCCGGATCGTTGGCCCGCGCCATCGACACCACGCCACGCTTGTGAGGCAGGTCACTAAACTCGCCTTTCACATTATGCCCGGGACCACCCTGGCCATACGCATTTTTCTTCAATGAATCCTTGGTATTCGGGTCTCCTCCTTGGATCATAAATCCTGGAATCGCACGGTGAAAAATCGTGCCATTATAAAAGCCGGACTTGGCCAGCTTGATAAAATTCTCGACATGATTCGGAGCTACGTCGGGCAGAAATTTGATCTCCATATCCCCGAACTTGGTCTTTATGATCGCCCTCGCATTGCTGGCGCTCACAGATTCATTTCCTGTGGATGCAGGCTCAGCCGCTAAACAAACTCCCGTCATACCACCCGCAATGAGCAAACTCGTTACGCTCACAATGCCCAACGTCTTCTTCCATTGAGTGTGTGCCATCGTGCCTCCTTCTTACTAATCCACCTTTATCGCCTCACGCCATGAACTGCGCCAGCGCTTCCTTTGCCGCCATTTGCTCGGCCTCTTTTTTGCTGTGACCATGTCCGACTCCACGCATGATACCCTGGATCGTGAGCTCGACTTCAAACACTTTCTCATGATCAGGGCCAGATTCTCTGACTGTCGCATAACGCGGCAGTGTCTCAAAACGCTTCTGACAGACCTCCTGGAGTTGGGTCTTGTAATCATCCATCCCAGGGCGGGCTTGCTCGGCACGGGTCGCCAGCAATTCTTCTTCGAGGACTCGTAAGGTAAAGGTCCGGCTTGCTTCAAGCCCGCCATCTAAATAGACCGCCGCAATCAATGCCTCCAGTGCATCCGCCAGTAGAGAGTGTTTCTCCCGCCCCTTCGAAAGCTCTTCCCCTCTTCCCAATCGTAACAGACGACCCAGCTTCATGCGCCGGGCGGCCTTCGCCAGTGAGGCCTCGCTGACGAGTTGTGCTTTCAGCTTAGAGAGCCCGCCCTCGCTACTGTCAGGAAATTCGCCGGCAAGATACTCACTCATGACGAGCGACAGCACCGCATCGCCAAGAAACTCGAGCCGTTCGTTTTGGGTTCGATCCTTGCTACGCCGCTCGTTGGAATAAGACTTGTGCGTTAGGGCTTCTTCCAGCAGGCGAAGCTGGTGGAAGCGATAGCCCAGGAGGCGCTGGACCGTCTCAATTGACGTTACCGGCGTCATAAGATTCGACTCGCGATGAGCAGGGAATTAGGGATCACACCGGCGAAAGATCAGACAGGCATTGACCCCGCCGAAGCCGAAGGAATTGGACAGCACAACTTGAGGCTTGGCTGGGCGCGCGTGATTCGGCACGTAATCCAGATCACAAGCGGGATCAGGCTGATCAAGATTGATCGTCGGCGGCAATATGCTGTGGTAGAGCGCGAGAATGCTGAATATGGCCTCAATCCCGCCGGCCGCACCCAACAAATGTCCCGTCATGGATTTCGTCGAACTGACAGGAATGTGGTAGGCCTGTGCCCCAAATACCTGCTTGATCGCCTTGGTCTCGATGGCATCCGCCATGGTCGACGTGCCATGAGCGTTGATATAGCCGATATCCGTTTTGGCGACGCCGGCATCCTTCAATGCCATTTCCATGCAACGAACGGCGCCTTCCCCTTCCTCAGGCGGGGCCGTAATATGGTACGCATCGCTATTCATCGCGTACCCGATGACTTCGGCATAGATGCGCGCGCCGCGCTTTTGGGCATGCTCGAGTTCTTCAAGCACCACCACCCCCGCCCCTTCCCCCAACACGAATCCGTCTCGATCTTTGTCAAATGGCCGACTCGCTTTAGTCGGTTCATTGTTTCTGAAGGAGAGGGCTTTGGCCGAAGCAAACCCGGCTACGCCCAACGGCGTAATGGCCGCTTCCGTGCCTCCGGCGATCATCACATCCGCATCATCTCGTTGAATGAGCCGACTCGCATCGCCGATGCAATGATTACCCGTGGCGCAGGCCGTAACCGCACAGGAATTCGGCCCCTTGGCTCCAATTCGGATGGCCACCTGGCCTGAAGCCAGGTTGATGATCGTCATCGGTATAAAAAACGGCGAGACCCGGCCCGGGCCCTTTTCCTTAAGAACATCGTGGTAATGCTCAATGGACCCCAGGCCGCCGATACCGGACCCGATATACACCCCGACGCGCGTGGCCTCTTCGGGCGAGACCGTGAGCTTCGCATCGTTCACCGCAAGTTGGCTCGCCCCCACCGCATAGTGGATGAAGGTGTCCATCTTCTTGATTTCTTTTTTCTCGATGAACTGGGCCGGATCGAAATCCTTGACCTCCCCTGCAATCTGCGCGTCATAGCCGGTCGGGTCGAATCGCGTGATGCGGCCGATACCCGACTCCCCGGCGCAGAGAGCCTTCCAGGTCTTCTCCACTCCGGTTCCCAGAGGGGTGACCAGTCCGAGACCGGTTACCACGACACGTCTGGTGGGTCGATCTTGCATAGGTGCAGTCCAGCTACGCCTTCTCTTTAATGTATTCGAGTGCTTTCCCGACCGTCAGAATTTTCTCAGCATCCTCATCGGGAATCTCGATTTCGAACTCTTCTTCCAGCGCCATCACCAATTCGACCGTATCCAGCGAATCGGCGCCCAAGTCTTCGACGAAATGCGCCTCCAGGGTCACTTCCTCTTCTTCGACCCCCAGCTGCTCGGCAATAATTTTCTTCACCCGTTCATCTACTGTTGCCATTGACTTGCCCACCTCCTTCCCCATCCTAGCCTCCTTCATCCACACCGGGATTTGCCGAATCGATCAGGACCGATCCGGTCACCCGACCTGACTCACTTATACCATGAGCATGCCACCGTTCACGTGCAACACCTGCCCCGTGATATACGACGCCGCATCCGACACCAAGAAACGAACCGCCGCGGCAATATCGGACGGTAGCCCTAACCGCCCCAGGGGAATCTGCTTTTGCAATGCCTCTTTCACCTCGGGCGACAAACCCTGCGTCATCGCCGTATCGATAAAGCCCGGCGCCACCGCATTGACCGTAACCGCTCGACTCGCATACTCGCGCGCCGCCGTCTTGGTGAACCCGATCACCGCCGCCTTTGACGCGGCGTAATTGGCCTGGCCCACATTACCCATCGCGCCCACGATCGAGGCGATATTGACAATCCGTCCATAACGCTGCTTGGTCATGGGCAGCAGGACGGCTTTCGTGCAATGAAAGGTCCCGTTCAAATTAACTTGCAACACCAGGTTCCAATCTTCTTCCTTCATCCTGAGCAACAACCCATCACGGGTAATCCCGGCGTTGTTCACGAGAATATCGATTCTCCCCCATTCCTGCATCACCTGATCGGCCATGGCCTTGGCATCGTTCCAATCGGCCACATTGACCTTCACGCTGAATGCGCGACGCCCCAGCTTCTGAATCGCCGCCACCGCCTCTTGCGAGCGCGCCGGATCGAGGTCCGCGACGACAATGTCTGCCCCATCCTCAGCCAAAGCTTCCGCAATCGCACGCCCGATGCCCTGAGCCGCACCGGTGACAATTGCCACTTTCCCCTGTAATGACATCAGTCTGCTCCCCGCCGTCTCATCGACATTACCCCTGACTCCTCACGCCTAACGCGGTGAGTGTGACTTCTAACGATTTCGGATCATGTACATTTAATGTGACGGCACCCGGCACAATGCGCTTCACCAGCCCTGTCAGAATGGTCCCCGGCCCAATCTCGACGAACGTCGTAACGCCCAACCGGACCATCGTCTGCACCGACTCTTCCCATCGTACGGATGACGGCAATTGCCGAACCAGGGAGGATCGAATGTCCCCAGCGCGCTGCAGCGCCACCGCCTCCGCATTATTCACCAACGGCACGGTCAAATCCCGCCAGGTGACCCCATCAAACTCCGCCGCCAGCCGGTCTGCTGCGCGTTGCATCAACGGTGTATGGACTGGCACACTCACCGGCAATTGAATCGCCTTTTTACAGCCCTTCGCCTTGGCAATCTCAATCGCTCGTTCAACCGCAGCCTTCTCTCCGGCAATGACCACCTGGCCGGGAGAGTTGAAATTGGCCGCGGCGACGACGCCGACCGAGGCCGCCTCCTGACAGGCCGCCTTCACAACATCGGCAGAGAGTCCCAACAGCGCAGCGACCAAGCCAGTCCCGGGAGGCACAGCCTCGGCCATATAACGGCCTCGCTTCTGCACCAGGGCCACCGTATCGCGGAACGATAACCCGCCCGCCGCATATACGGCCGAGTACTCACCAAGACTATGTCCTGCGACGGCCATCGGCTTGAGTCCCGCCGGTTCCAACGCCTTGAGCGCCGCCGCACTACTGACCAGTAACGCCGGCTGGGTATGTTCCGTCAGATTCAGCCGTTCAGCCGGACCGTCGAAACACAGCTGCGCGACATCGTACCCGAGGATGGACGCGGCCTCATCATAGACCGCCCTCACTGCCGGGGACGCATCATAGAACGCACGCCCCATTCCCACCGACTGTGACCCCTGTCCGGGGAAAAGAAATCCAATTTCTGAAACCGCCATAGCCGCGTAAGGTATCGTAGAAACCAGGCTCAATGTCAACGGGAAAAAGCAAGCAAATCAGGCGACTCGCCTTCCATGTGAGTCGTCGGTCAGCTATTGCCTTCTTACCAGCGAATCAGCGCCGAGGCCCAGGTCAGCCCCGCTCCGAACGCCCCCAGCATCACCAGCTGTCCATCCCGCACCCGTCCGTCACGCACGGCTTCATCCAAGGCCAAGGGAATCGAGGCTGCGGACGTATTGCCATATCGATCCATATTCAGCACCACCTTTTCGAGTGGAAGCCCGAGACGGTCCGCCACGGCCTTGATAATCCGCAGATTGGCCTGGTGGGGGATGTAGAGATCAAGGTCCTGGACGGTCAGATGGTGTGCCGCGAGCGTCTCTCGCGCCACCTCCTCAAGAGTCCGCACCGCCACCTTGAACGTTTCATTGCCCTTCATCTTGATGTACTGCGACCGCTCACTCATCATCTCTTCCGAAGGAGGAATTCGCGTCCCGCCTCCGGGCACGACGATCAGATCGGAAAGGCTGCCATCCGAATGCAAATGGGTGGACATGATGCCTCGCTCACCCTCGGAGGCGCTCACCACCGCCGCGCCTGCGCCATCGCCAAATAAGATACACGTATTACGGTCCGTCCAATCGGTAATCGCCGACATGACTTCCGATCCCACCACCAAGACGTGGCGCATGCCGGTTCTCACATAGGCATCAGCCACACCAAGCGCATAGACGAATCCACAACAGGCGGCAGAGATGTCACAAGCAGCAGCCCTGCTGGCGCCCAGCCGATGCTGGAGCAGACAGGCTGTCGAGGGCAACGGCATGTCCCCTGTGCATGTCGCCATCAGAATCATATCGAGCTCGCCGGCCGACACACCCGCGGCCTTTAAGGCCCGCTCTGCCGCAATCAGCCCCAGGTCCGAACAGGCCTGTCCCTTGGCCGCAATGCGACGCTCGCGGATTCCGGTCCGCTCTCGAATCCAATCATCGGACGTCGCGACCAACTGCTCCAACTCGGCATTGGGCATCACCCGTTCAGGCGCATACGACCCTGTCCCGGTGATTCGCGCCCGTATCACGCCTGCTTCCCTTCCGGCCGTTCGTCTTGGTGCCGCGCGAAACTTTCTTCAATATCGCGCTGGATCAGCTCATCCAACCGGGTCTCGGCCAGGCCCTTCGCCCGACGAATGGCATTCTTGATCGCCTTCGCGGACGAACGGCCGTGGCAGATGATGGTCGTCCCATTCACGCCGAGCAGAGGGGCGCCGCCAAACTCGGCATAGTCGATTTTCCGTTTGAGATTCAGCAACGGCCCCGCAATCAAGGGATAGGCTAACCGCCCCAGCCATGAACCTGAGATCTCCTTCATCAACAACTTCTTGATGACTTCAGCGACGCCTTCGGAGATTTTCAGGGCCACATTGCCGATAAATCCGTCGCAGACCACCACATCCGCGCTGCCGCTGTAAACTTCTCGCCCTTCGATGTTGCCGATAAAGTTCAGCGGACTGGCCTTCAGGAGCTTGAAGGCTTCCTTGGTGACTTCGTTTCCCTTGGTATCTTCTTCTCCGATGCTCAAGAGGCCGACGCGCGGATTGGGCTTGGCATAGAGATGCTTGGCAAATTCATTACCCATCAACGCGAACTGCTCCAAATGCTGGGCCGAACAATCGACATTGGCGCCCACATCCAGCATCACGGCGCTCCCAGTCAGTGTGGGCAACATCGTGGCGATCGCTGGGCGCTCCACCCCCTTCGTCAATCCCAGCACGAAGAAAGAGGCGACCATGCTCGCGCCGGTATTGCCCGGGCTCACCACTGCGTCGGCTTCACCGGATTTCACGAGTTCCGTCGCGACCCAAATCGACGAGTCTCGCTTTTTCCGAGCCACCGACGCCGGCGACTCATGCATCTCCACCACCTGGGGGGCGTGGCGGATCGTAATGCGCGAGTCAGTGCAGTTGAGCTTCCGGCAGGCGGCTGTCAACTCATCTTCTTTGCCGACCAGGATGACGCCGACGTCCAGTTCCTGCGCAGCTTGCATCGCGCCTTCAATAACCGGGGCTGGTCCGTGATCTCCGCCCATCGCATCGACGGCAATCTTCATGTACGGTTAGCTGTCCACGGATAGAGAGGTGAAGAGTCGTGTAGAGACGCCTTGCCGGCTAGGACCTGAACGGCCTTACGCGTCACATAGCGTCGGATCGTGATCACGGTGGGCAATTGTATCCGAATCACGGCTGGAAAAGAAAATGTAGTTAGGATTCCTCGACGACGATGACGGCCTTTCCCTTGTAGGTCCCGCAATTCATGCACGTATAGTGAGGCAGTTTCAATTCGTGACACTGCGGGCAGAGCGAAAATCCAGGGGGAACCAACCTCGTCTTGGCCGTTCGCCGCATGTCTCGCCGTGACCGTGAATGTTTGTGTTTTGGATTTGGCATGACGACTCCTTCAACGGGCACATGACCCGGTTAACAGACTATGCGTTTCCGCTTTTCGACTGGCGCCCACGTAGCACACGAAACGGGCTCGGTCCCGGCGCCGGAGGACAGGCACAGCGACGATCATTGAGGTTCTGCCCGCACTGCGGACAGAGCCCAAGACAATCTTCCCGACACAACGGTTGCATCGGAGCAGCCAAGATCACCTGCTCCCGCACCATCGGAGCCAAATCGAGGTGATCACCCTGGTAAAGATACACCTCGTCTTCCTCTTCCGCCTCTTCGACTGGCTCAACCGGCCGGGCGGCTCGCTTCGGACTTCTCCGGCCCTGGTCCCCTGAAGGCTTGACGATCTCCTCAGGTTGCCGGAGAAACTCCGCGTACAAAGAAATGACGAGCGGATCTGAAAACTCGGTGAGACAGCGCACACATTGACGAATCGCCGTCCCCTCCAAGGTTCCGGTGACCGCAATCGGGCCGTCCTGCTGAACCAGTTCCAGATTGATCGTGAGCGGTCCCTCGAACTTCTCCTCCGGCTCGTTCAAGCCAAGCTGCGGCCCGCTGGCGGTGCACGACAGGGATAGCCCTTCCGGGGCGATATCGACGATCGCTGGGTTGAGTGTATCCATAGGCACCGTCATAGGGGGGAATGCCATCTCCGAACAAAGCGAGAGACTGACCGCTCGGGCACCTGATTCAAGACTCACCAAATCCTAATCCCTCGCCCTATCGCTCTTCAGCAAAACTGACCAAGGCGATCTGGCGCGCCCGTTTCACCGCCACGGTCAATACCCGCTGGTGCTGCAGACAATTGCCGGAGATGCGCCGAGGCACAATGCGTCCGCGCTCCGTCAGAAAGTTGCGCAACAGACCGACATCTTTAAAATCGATCGGCGCTTTATCGACACAAAATCGGCACGGCTTGCGGCGTTGAAAAAACCGTCCGCCTCCGCCCCCGCCATTACCACGTTCTGCTCGTTCCATGCTCGCCTCCGTCTGCTACGACTGTTCGTCTTCGTATGAGGGTTCTTCGTGCGGGCCGCTGCTCTCGCCTCCGGCCTCGCCTCGCTTCGGCAGAAAGGTCACACCCTGCGCCACGACTTCATGCTTACTGCGTTTCTGCCCGTCTTCCGTCTCCCAGCGCCGCTGCTGGAGCCGGCCATCGATGATCACGCCGTTGCCCTTGCTCAGATATTGTCCGCAATGTTCGGCCTGCTTGCCAAACACGACGATATCGATGAAGCAGACTTCCTCCTTGAGCTCCTCCGCCTGCTTAAAGCGTCGGCTTGTCGCCAAACCGAAGCTGGCAACCGGCGTCCCGCTCGGCGTATAACGCAGCTCAGGATTGCGGGTCAGATTCCCGACTAGAATAACTTTATTAAACCCCGCCAACGGTGGCTCCCTGTGGTGCCGGCACGGGCGCGCCTCTCGGTGGAGCAGGCTCTTGCTCCAACTTGACCGTCAGAAATTTAATGATCGAATCTTCGAGCCGGTAGGAACGTTCGAGTTCGGCGATCACCGCTCCCGGCCCCTTGAAGTAGAAGTAGACGTAGGTGCCCTTGCGCTCACGCTTAATCTCGTAGGCGAGTTTCTTGCGGCCCCAATTCTCAGCGCGCTCGAGCGAAGCCCCGTTCTTCGTAACGGTGCCCTTCATTTTTTCAATTAGCGCTGTCGTCTCTTCGTCGCTTAACGACGGACGAATAATGAACAGGGACTCGTAGAGTTCCATGCAGAATCCTCCTGGGCATCGGCCCCCATTCACAGATGGGAGCGAGGTGTAGGTATGCCGGACAAGCCGGGACGAGCTGGCGAAGGTATCACAGCCTCAAAGAATGTGTCAAACGGGCGGAAATATTTTCCCCGTTCACAGAACGCGCCTTCGCCTCTGTGGAATGGGCCAAACCAGGAGAAAAATGATCCGAGCCGAGCCGACGAAGGTATCTCAATACTTTTTCCTGAACTGCGCCGGAGCGCGAGGTGGCGGCACAGGACGCGGCCCCGACATACCCGGTGGCCGATGCGCTCCGCTAAAGCCGCCATATCCACCATACCACCCCAAACCAACGGGTCCGTACGGGGCCCCATAGTATCCGAGCGGATTTCCCCAATAGCCAGGTCCATAGCCATATCCGATCCCATACCCGGCGCCATATCCCGGGCCAGGCCAATAAGAATAGGACTGATCGCCCGCATAGCCTGGATCGGCGACAAAGTCGCTTTTCGTGAGGCGCTCTGTTTGATGTATTGATTGGGCACAGGCCGACAGCCCTAGCATGATGCAGAGGACCATCAGGCAGCGTGGGGTTCGATTCAAGAATGTGAAGTGCCTATTCATGTCATGATGACTTTTTAGATTGTGGCGGCGCATTGGCCGGTGGTGTCGGGCAAGGAGAAGGCTGGCTCGACGAATGAGTCGCGCCACGGTGACCGCCGCCGTACCATCCAAATCCTGAACCATAGTACCCGAATGGATTCCACCACTGTCCTGGCCCACCCCAATCGGATGGTGCGTCTGCATAACCAGTATCCGCGGGACGAGTGAAGGACGCCAGCCGGTCCGATTGGTGAAGCGATTGCGCACGGGCGGTCAAGATCATTACCACGCCCGACAGACAAAAAAAGACGATCGATCGAGTCATGGCGGCTCCACCTAAAAATGATAGGACACTCCCACGAATAACTGATGCGCCCGATAGGTGCTATCAAAACCGCCGACCGGCCCAAATGCACCCCCGAAGCGAAACGTTGAGTCGGTATATTTGTATTCCGTAAAGAGCGCGACCTTCGGCGTCACGAACGCTCGTATCCCGACCAGCACATTCCCACCGACCGACACCTGGGTATCATTCTCCGTGGTCGTAGATCGGCCGAGTCGCGCCACCAGCAACGCCGGGCCGCCGCCGATGTACGGCTGCCAGGTCAC
>JBDTWG010000025.1:0-18724 GCA_040006855.1 Nitrospira sp. | reverse complement strand
ATTGCGCGTCGTGACCGTACGTGGCCTGCTTGCAATTTTCAAGGCGCCTGATACCTAAGTGAATATAAACACAGGCGGATCTCCAGCAATCCACAGCCTTTTACAATTTAGGCCCGTTGTTTGAAGACCATGCCGTGGATCCATGGTGCATCTTGAATCAAAAGGAGGATGACATGGTGAGATCACTCATCCTGATCGGCTGCCTCGTCTCGGCGGGGATCGCGACGTCACTCGTAGGACCACCGATGACTGTGGCTTCCATGGCATACACTCGAGTGAGCATCGAGGCGGTTGACATGGCACTCCCCAGTCTGACATTTAGAACAATAGAAGGCCAAGTCTGGACGCTGCCGGCCGTATCCGCTGATCTCCTCAAAGGAGTACAGAAAGGAGATACCTGCAGCGTGGAGATCGATCTTGAAAACCGTGTCACCAAAATAGTGAAGGTCGATTCAACATCCCCATAGGCGCTCACGCGCATATTTTTTAATCGAAGACCAGTGTGATCTGGTCAACGCTTATTGTGAGGTATCCGATGTCACGTTTCTCTGCAATGTGCCTAACCGTGGCCTGTGCGGGCAGTATTATTCTGAGCGGGGCAATTGACGCTCCTGCGCAAACCAATCAACCGTCCATTGAGGAGGGATCGAAGGTCACCCTTCAGCTGGTCATCACCGTCCCTAATGATCAGCTCACGATTCCTCCGCACACCAGTGAATACACGCATGGAGCGAAGCAACTGATACCGGGGCTGGAACAGGCGCTGGCGGGTATGCATGCAGGTGAAAAGAAACGAGTCGAACTCGATGCGGACCATGCCTTCGGTCAATACGATACCAGCAAGAAAACTACTGTCCCACGCACGCAATTGCCGCAAACCATCACAGCAGGAGAAATTTCTACTACTCCGGAAGGCCGACCGTTCACAGTCGTATCTCTGGCGGATGACTCGGCGGTGATCGACTTCAATCACCCGCTAGCCGGGAAACAAATCGTATTGGACGTCGTCGTGCTCAAAGTGAAACCGAAGGCGTAAACAATCACTTTGCTGGGTAGAACCATCACGCGGGGCTTTGGCCAAGTCGCAGCGGCTATCACTACTGAACGCGCACTCGGGTTCTCCACCTATACGGGCGGGTTTTACAACCTGGATTGGACGCCGAACGAAGAGGTAATTTCCCTCGATGGTGGCCAGAATGCCTTGGTCGTCCATACCTCATCACGCACCATGGTGCTGCAGTCTCAGTCTGCCGACTGGACCGAAGTACGATAAATTCAGCCCGCACGCTAGCCTGTGAGCCCTACATCCGCCCTTCATCAATTTCAATGATATCGACCCAAGTATGTGCGGGAGGCAGCGAGGTCACCGGCACTCCGCGCTTCGTTGCGATGGCTTGGATGCGTCCCTCGAAGCGCTGCCTGGCGGCATCGTCTTTTGGGCCGCCGGTGAGAAGCCCCTGCGACCACTGCGCGATTTCTTCGTCGGAATGCTTGCGACCGTTGGCCTTCACCCAGGCCAGCAACTTCTCGTCGTTCTCACCGGCCAGCACCTGTTGCTCAAAAGCCTTCACATCGATCTGCAAAAAATCGATCAGATACTTATCAAACCCGACCGTGATGTAGTTGTAGTCCTGAATCTTGCCCGCATGCCGCAGGCGAACCTTGTCGATAAACCGCCCCAAGTGGGCGATGCCACCGAGAAGGGATTTGGGGCTGCGGGGATACTGCTGAGTCATATTAAATTCTCCAAAATGGTGATTCCGCAGAACATACGACGAGTACGAGAGAAGTCTAGGAGGGACGATAAACCCTGGCATGCCGCTTCCGCTCCCTACCTGCCAGAACTCCGAGAGCCATTCTTATGTACACATTTGCGGGCTTAACGTCCGTCATCACGCGCATGCGTCATCGCACGTCGCGTGCAGGTGCGGTGCTCGCACCCCAAAGATTCGATCCACTTCCTTCGGAGTGATATTTGGATCGCTAGCCGTCAACCTCTCGTGAGCCTCTTTCGCGGCGGCAACCCACTGAGCCACGTAGATCTCAATCACTAGCTGTGGCCCTTTCGGATTATGCTGATCCTCCTCGATCCATACCTTCGCGTGCGGAGCGATAAGCGAGCGCCGAACCTGATCGACGATTTGAATTTTCTGAGGCACAGTTGGCACTAGTCTGTCGACAAGAGAAGCGATTAATGACGCGTTCTTGTCGCGTCCGCTCTCTGGATCCGCCAGGTACTGCGCCCGATAGCCATAAGGACTGTTAAAGAAGCGGTCGAAAGTCGTTCCTAACACATCAAACCAGAAGATCGGGCGCCATGACCCTTTCGCCTCGTGCGTACCCTTGTCCTTCTTGAATCGAACACTGCGCATTTCGCGCGCGATGTCTTCGACTAGCTCGTCAAACTCGAAGAACGCTGTCAGTAGCTCCCGGCGCTCGGGGCTAAGACCGACTAACTGCCACTCTGGTCGAATCATCGTTCCCTCAAGGGCCCAACGCCATTGCTCACGTGCATGCGTATTCGCACGTCGCGTGCAGTAATTTGTTAGGCCTGCTCCACCGATGTTTCATAGAAGCCCCTTGTGCTCCAGAACTCGTTCGAGAAACTCGTGACCTGATGACAACTGTTCATCTCGCGTTTTCGAAGAAAGGCCGGGAAAAACATTTTTCGAAATTAGAACCGGCTCGGAGTCGTGACCGATCTTTTCCGGATAGACACCTAGATACCAGATCTGAAAAGCCTGCATCGAAAATGACAAGTGATGACCTAGTTCGCCACACTCAAGTGACGCAATAAACAGCAAATGGTCATTCTCCTCTTCGTCGAATGAAAGTGTCGAGTCTGGGTCTCGATCCGCGTGTTTCAGAAAGTTCTGAGCTCCATGGAGGATCTGAAGGGCATCTTTCTCATTTAGCCCGGAGTCTTCAATCATCCTAGTTCTCCAAGAAGAACCGCGATTCTGATTCTCGGTAAGGTCGGCCAAGGTATCGTGAGCCGCTCCTGCAATTGTACGTATTGCGAGGGGATCTCCGTCAGTGAATAGCAGGCCGATGGCTACATCAATCTGTCTTACCGCCGCTTGTCGTTTAGTGCATGAAACTTTCACGGTAGTCCAATGAATTACGTTCTATCGACCATTTATCATGGGTTTTTATCCAAATCTGCATACCACCGTTACCTTGAGGAGGCTCAAAATCCGTTGAGCGGGCTTCGAACACCGCCTGACCTTCAGGTGAGGATATGCGTGTACATCATCGTTGCGTCGTCAGCGTTCCAATCAGCTGGTTGCGTCGTATCCGAAGAACCGCACGAATTAACGCCCAGATTGGCTACTCCTGAATCGTAGTCTCTAAATATGGGCTCGAAGACCGACAGGGTGCCAGTCTAAGCGATATACACTAAATTGGCAGCCGATCTCACAATGGCGAGGAATGAAGTCCGGTCAGAGCTAAGGAGAATTAATGGAGCCCATTTCAGCGAGCTGTCTTCGCTGGCTTGTTGGCTTGCAGATACTTATCGACGCCTGCCGCCATCTTGCGCCCTTCGGCGATGACCCGGACGATCAGCGAGACCTTGAGGACGCCGCTTCCCACTCCCGTTTTCCAATCGGCGCTTTGGGTTTCAATGCACCACTTGCATAGGCTAGATGAAGCGCCTCTTCCAGCCATGCCAACCGTTGAGCGGGGGTAGCAGAGAGTGTCGCCGCGAGCAGATTTTGGTCGTCAACATTCCAATCATCTGGTTGCGTCACACCCGACGAACCGAACGACTTGCCGGCCATATCAGCGCTTCCCCTTTCGTCGTCGAATAGTTTCCAGCTGCTCAATGTCCGCCAAATCTTGCGGCCTACCGGCATGCCTTTTCAACGCAATGAGGTCATCGACCGATGCAATTCTGACCGTTGTGTTGTTCAAAGCCACTTCTTCTGAGCGCGCCAACAGTTCGTCGAAAGGCACATCCGGCTTCAACAGCAAATCTACCACTCGCATCGGATTAACCTGATCGACGAGCGAGAAGGCCAGCATATGCTTGTCCCGAAGCCACATTTCCCGCACCTCAGGATCAGCAAATGCTTCAGGCGGTACCGGCACCTGAGGCCGAAACCCCTTCGCCACCAAAGTTCGAATCATTTTGGTTGCTTCCTCAGGGGCAAGATCGACGGCCAGATCAACATCCGCAGTCAATCTGGCGTAGCCGTGCAGCACCGTAGCGAGGCCGCCCACGACCACATAGCGCAGTCCTGCCGTATTCAGTATTTTGAATATGGGTTCAAAAACCGACACGGCGCCATTCTAGCGGATACGCATAGAATTAGCAGCCGATCTTACAATAGAGGGAATGAAACGGGACAGGCCCGAGCGGATTACCGACGAATGTCGCCCAGGCAGCTCAAAAAGCCTATTCAGCTAGTCCACAGCGAGGGCCACGACGCGACGAATAAGGAGCGTCACGCTTGTGGACGCCTGCGAGACGATGAGCCGAAAGTGTCTTGAGCCCAGGAGGCGTACGGTTTCGGTATGTTGAGGGTTTGAGCGAAGCGAGAACGACGCTGGGAGGATTTTTCAGGGGGCTGTCTTCGCTGACTTGTTGGCCTGCAGATACTTATCCACGCCTGCCGCCATTTTCCTGCCTTCGGCAATGGCCCAGACGATGAGGGAAGCGCCGCGTTTGGTGTCGCCGCCGGCAAAGACGCCGTCGAGGTTGGTCATGAAGTTGTCATCGACCGTCACACAACCTCGCGCATCATAGGTGACGCCGAGGCTATCGAGGAAGCCATTTCTGACCGGGCCCGTGAACCCCATGGCGAGCAACACGAGATCCGCATCCAGTTCGAACTCGGTGTTCGGCATTGGGAAGAACTTACCGCCTTCGAACTTGACCCGATTGGCATGCAGCTTGGTGACGTGTCCGTTATGGCCCGTAAACTTGGTGGTGGACACGCTCCACTGCCGGTCGCAACCTTCTTCGTGCGCATGCGACGTACGCAGTTGCATGGGCCAGAGCGGCCAGGGAGTGGAATCAGCGCGTGAGGGCGGAGGCTCAGGCAGCACTTCAAACTGATGGGCTTCGGTGCAACCCTGACGATGCGCGGTCCCTAAACAGTCTGATCCGGTATCGCCGCCACCGATGATGATCACCCGTTTGCCCTTGGCGGTAATCGGTTCGTCGGAGACGGAAATGCCCGCCGTCCGCTTGTTCTGCTGGGTGAGATACTCCATGGCGTAGTGGATACCCTTGAGCTCGCGACCAGGAATGGGCAGATCGCGTGCCAGCTCAGCGCCCATGGTCAAACCCACTGCGTCGAATTGTTGGCGCAACTGCTCGGCAGTGATATCTTTCCCGACGGTAACGCCGCATTTGAATTCGACACCTTCGGCCTTCATCTGTTCCAGCCGCCGGTCGATGACCCACTTTTCCATCTTGAAGTCGGGAATGCCGTAGCGTAGCAACCCGCCGATGCGATCGCCTTTTTCGAACACCGTCACGCTGTGGCCTGCCCGCGCCAACTGCTGTGCGGCGGCAAGACCTGCCGGTCCTGAACCGACGATCGCGACCGTCTTACCGGTCTTTCTGACCGGCATGGCCGGTTCGACCATGCCTTCATTGAAGCCGCGATCAATAATGTTCCATTCGAGCACACGGATCGACACGGGATCGCTATTGATCCCCAGCACGCAAGCCCCTTCGCAGGGCGCGGGGCAGAGGCGGCCGGTGAACTCCGGAAAGTTATTCGTGGTGTGCAGGGCCTTGAGCGCATCTTTCCAGCGCCCGCGGTAGACGAGATCATTCCACTCCGGAATCAAGTTGACGACGGGACAGCCGGTATTGCCTTGGCAGAACGGCACGCCGCAGTCCATGCAACGGGCGCCCTGGATCTTGAGCTTGTCCTCTGGAATCGGCTCATACATTTCTTTCCAATCGAGCACGCGCAGCTCGACTGGTTTCCGCTTCGGTCCCTCACGCGCGTATTTCAGAAAGCCCTTTGGATCACCCATGTCTCACTCGCATCTCGTCGTTCGTTTCTCGTATCTCGCTCCGGACTGTTCGGTCACGCGCCTCACGAGATACGCTCCACACTTCACGTTTATTTGGAAACTTTGGCCGCCGCGGCCTTCCGCTCCGCCAGCACACGTTTGTAGTCGATCGGCATGACCTTCACAAACTTGGGCAGGATCATCTCCCACCCATCGAGGATACGTTTCGCATTCCGGCTGCCGGTGTACAGGAAGTGCGAGGTAATCATCTCGTGCAGCATTCGTTTGTCCTCGTCAGCGGTCACCGGCTCCAGGTCCACCATGCCGAGGTTGCAGCGCGACTGGAATTTATCCAATTCGTTCAGCACAAATGCCACGCCACCCGACATGCCCGCCGCAAAATTTCTTCCGGTCCGACCCAACACCGCCACCACCCCGCCGGTCATGTATTCACATCCGTGATCGCCCGTGCCTTCGACGACGGCTCGCACGCCGCTGTTCCGCACGGCAAACCGCTCCCCTGCCATGCCATAGAAGTACGCTTCGCCCTGCGTGCCGCCATAGAGTGAGGTGTTGCCGACCAGGATTGTTTCCTCCGGCGTATAGAGCGCGTTCTTCGGGGGGTACACGATGATCTTCCCGCCCGACAGGCCCTTTCCGATGTAGTCGTTCGACTCGCCTTCGAGGATCAACGTAATGCCGCGCGAGAGAAAGGCCCCGAACGATTGTCCGGCCGACCCGCTGAACTTGATCGTGATCGTATCCGCGGGCAATCCTTCCAACCCGTACTTCTTCGCGATCTTGCTCGACAGCATGGTGCCGACGGTGCGGTTCAAATTCCTGATCGGCAGATCCAGCGTCACTTTTTCACCGCGGTCGATTGCCGGTTGGCACAATTCAATCAGCTTACGATCCAAGACATCCGCAATACCGTGATCTTGCTTCTGGACGCAGTAGCGCGGAACTTCCGGGCCGACGTCAGGCATCTTGAGCAACGGCGTCAGATCAAGCCCCTTCGCTTTCCAATGGTCGACGGCCTTCTGAATCTTCAGTTTGTCCACGCGCCCGACCATCTCATTGATGGTACGGAATCCCAGCTTCGCCATGATCTGCCGCAACTCTTCGGCGATGAAGAAGAAGAAATTGACGACATGGTCCGGCTGCCCGGTGAACTTCTTGCGCAATACGGGATCCTGCGTCGCGATCCCGACAGGACAGGTGTTGAGGTGGCACTTCCGCATCATGATGCAACCTTCGACGATGAGCGGCGCGGTTGCAAATCCATATTCTTCCGCGCCCAGGAGCGCTGCAATCGCGACGTCACGTCCGGTCTTCATCTGACCGTCGGTTTCGACTCGGATGCGGCCGCGCAGGTCGTTGAGGACGAGTGTCTGATGCGTTTCCGCCAACCCCAGTTCCCAAGGAACCCCGGCATACTTGATAGAGGATAACGGAGAAGCGCCGGTTCCACCGGAATCACCGCTGATCAAGACCTTATCCGCATGGGCCTTCGCCACGCCCGCCGCGACGGTCCCGACGCCGACTTCCGAGACCAGCTTGACGGAGACGGCTGCCTCGGAGTTGGCATTCTTCAAATCGAAGATCAACTGCGCCAGGTCCTCAATCGAGTAGATGTCATGGTGGGGCGGAGGCGAAATGAGCTGCACACCCGGCGTGGCGTATCGAAGCCGCGCGATGTTCTCATCCACCTTGTGGCCCGGTAACTGACCGCCTTCACCCGGTTTGGCTCCCTGCGCCATCTTGATCTGCAGTTCCTTGGCATTCACGAGGTAATGGCTCGTGACACCAAACCGCGCGGAGGCCACCTGCTTGATGTAACTGTTTCTCGAATCACCGTTCGGAAGTGGCTCGAACCGTTCCGGATCTTCGCCTCCCTCGCCGGTGTTGCTCTTAGCGCCCAACCGGTTCATGGCGATGGCCAGCGTTTCGTGGGCTTCTTTGCTGATTGAACCGAACGACATGGCGCCGGTGGTGAATCGTTTGACGATGGCCTGAGCGGACTCCACTTCTTCCAGCGGAATCGCTTCGGGTAAAAACTTGAAGTCGAGCAGACCACGCAGGTTCGACCGCCGCTTGCTCTCGTCGTTCACTAGCTGGGAGAACTCCGCGAAGGTTTTCGGATCATTGCTCTTCGTCGCATGCTGAAGCTTATAGATCGTGTCTGGGTTCCAGTTGTGATGCTCACCCTGAATGCGATAGTGAATCTCGCCGCCGAAGTCCAGTTGCCGGATCGGTGCCGGCTCATAGGCCACGCGATGCCGCCGCAGCGATTCTTCCCCGATCTCACGGATGCTGATCCCTTCCAGTCGCGACGGGGTGCCGGTGAAGTAGCGGTCGATCAATTCATGGTTGAGGCCGATCGCCTCGAAAATCTGCGCCCCGCAATAGGACTGTACCGTGGAAATTCCCATCTTGGAGAAAATCTTCAGGAGGCCCTTATTGATCGCCTTGATAAATTTACCCTCCGCAGTCGACGCATCGAGCCCTTCGGGGAAATAGCCGTCACGCTCCATATCCACCAGCGACTCAAACAGCAAGTAAGGATTCACGGTCCCGGCCCCGAAGCCGATGAGGCAGGCGAAATGGTGCACGTCGCGCGGCTCGCCGGTTTCGACGGTCAGCCCCACTTCGGTTCTCGTGCAGTCGCGAACCAGATGATGGTGCACCGCCGCCACGCCAAGCAGGCTGGGGATCGGCGCATAGTCTTCATTCACGCCGCGGTCGCTGAGGATGAGGAACTTATAGCCCTCGCGAATGGCCTGCGAGGCTTGCTTGCACAGATCGTCCACCGCCGCGCCCAGGCCTTCCGGCCCTTCGGCCACACGGAACAACATCTTGAGCGTCTTGCTCTTGAAATGAGGATCGTTGATCTCGCGGATCTTCTGCAAATCGGCATTCGTCAGAATCGGCTGTTTCACCCGGATGCGCCGGCAGGATTCCGGATGCTCATCCATGAGATTAGGTTTTGGGCCGATGCTGGTCGTCAACGACATCACGAGTTCTTCGCGGATAGGATCGATCGGCGGATTCGTCACCTGCGCGAAGAGTTGCTTGAAGTATTTGAACAGGAGCTGCGGCCGCTCGGACAATACTGCCAGCGGCGTATCCGTGCCCATGGAAGAAATGGCTTCTTGGCCTTCCACCACCATGGGAGTGATGACCATCTTCAGCTCTTCCACGGTGTAGCCGAACGCCTGTTGCCGCGGCCGGATCGTAGGATGCTCAGGCTGTGGCACGTTAAGCGGATCCGGTAACTCATCGAGCGAAATCCGATACTGGGCCACCCAGGAGCGATAGGGTTTGCGTTGAACGATATCCGCTTTCACTTCCTCATCGTCGATGATTCGGCCCTGTTCGGTGTCCACCAGGAACATACGTCCCGGCATCAAGCGACCCTTCTGACGAATCCGCTGCGGGTCCATCGGCAAGACGCCCGCCTCAGAAGCCAGCACTACCAGGCCATCGGTCGTCACCTGATAACGACAGGGACGCAGTCCGTTGCGGTCCAAGGTCGCGCCGATCAACTTGCCGTCGGTAAAACAGACGGCCGCTGGTCCGTCCCAAGGTTCCTGCATCGCCGCGTGGTACTCGTAGAATCCACGTCGATCCAGATCCATCTGCGGATTGGCCACCCACGGCTCGGGAATCAACATCATCATGGCGTGTGGCAGCGATCGGCCGCCGAGCACCAGGAATTCGAGCGCATTGTCCAGACAGGCCGAATCGCTCTGATTCTCGGATACGATCGGAAACAGTTTCTGCATGTCCTCGCCGAACAACTCGGTATTCAACCGGCCTTGCCGCGCGCGCATCCAATTGACATTGCCCTTCAGCGTGTTGATCTCGCCGTTGTGGCAGATGTAGCGATAGGGATGAGCCAGCGGCCAGGTGGGGAACGTATTCGTGCTGAAGCGGGCATGCACGAGGGCGAGCGCGCTGGTCAGGCTGTTATCGGAGAGGTCCTGATAATACTGCGGAATCTGATGCGGAAGCAGGAGTCCTTTATAGACAATGGTGTTGCTGGAGAGACTGGAGATATAGAAATACTCCCGCCCCTCGATGGCGGATTCACGAATGGCTCGCTCGACACACTTTCGAATGACGTATAAGCGTCGCTCGAACTCTTCGTCGGTAAAAATTCCACGCGCAATGAACACCTGCCGCATGAACGGTTCGGTGGTGCGCGCCAGGGGGCCGATCGCGTCACTCTTTACCGGCACATCACGCCAACCGAGGAGCTTGGCGCCTTCATCCTTGATCACGCGGGCAAACACCGTCTCGCACTGCTTCCGGGCGTCGGCATCGGGCGGCAAGAACAACATGCCCACGCCGTACTCTCCCGCACCGGGCAACTTGATTCCGACATCTTTCGTGACGCGCTTAAAAAACTCGTGCGGCACTTGCAGCAAAATACCGACGCCGTCACCGGTGCAGGGATCGCAGCCTTGCGCCCCGCGATGAGCCAGGTTTTCCAAGACCTGCAGCCCCTGCTGCACGATCAGGTGCGACTTTTGACCCTTGATGTCGACGACAAACCCGACTCCGCACGAGTCTTTCTCATGCTGAGGATCGTATAACCCTTGTTTGGGAGGAAGCCCTGGTATTTTCATGGCACGTATTCTCGTCTAGCAGGCAGGCAATGACTTGGGGATCAGATTCCCCACAGGGGGACGTTGAACCTGTCGAACGACCACAGTGACTGCTACCATTGTTTGGGGAAATAAAATGAAAAGTCACCTTACTGGATGGGCCGTGAAACTGTCAAGAGAACGACGACGCACTCGGGAGGACAATCAATCGACCGGAGCTTGACTTAGTGGAGTTTCCTGCCCTACTATCCGCCCCATGTCGAACGGACCGACCACCCTCACACTCCACAGCATGGCCGATGTGTGGGATGTGTATCGCGAAGAGTTGGAGGGGGTCGAAGAACAGATTCGAAAAAATCTCGATTCCAGCGTGGCTCTCGTCAACACGGTCGCCGCTCACATCCTCAACAGCGGCGGCAAGCGCGTGCGGCCGCTCTTCGTCATCCTCAGCGCCCATCTTTGCGGATATGCCGGTCGCGATCATCAAGCCCTGGGCAGCCTGGTCGAATTCATCCATACCGCCACATTGCTGCATGACGACGTGGTCGATGAGGCCGACCTGCGTCGGGGCCGCCGAACCGCAAGCAAAATCTGGGGCAATCAAATCAGTATTCTCGTCGGAGATTATCTCTATTCCCGAGCGATTTGCCAGATCGTCGACTTCCGCAACCAAGGCATCAATGAAGCGCTCTCCGAAGCCTGCCGAAAGATGGCCGAAGGCGAAGTCCTCCAGCTGTACTACAACGGCAATCCGCTGATGCCTGAACCGGAATATCTCCGCATCATCGAACATAAGACGGCCGGATTGATTGCGGCGTCCTGCAAAATCGGCGCAATCGTCGGCGGGGCCACGGAAGAGTTACAGGAGTCGCTGTTCCGATTCGGACAGCGACTGGGCATTGCGTTTCAGCTGGCGGACGACACGCTGGACTATGCCGCCAACGGCGAGCACCTGGGTAAGACGCTCGGGCAGGACTTGCGGCAAGGGAAAGCGACGCTACCGCTGCTGCACCTCTTGCAACATTGCTCGGAGCAGGATCGGCAGTTGATCAAGGATCGAATGGAGACCCGGACCCTGACCGAGGAAGAACTCCGCCGCATCGTCACCTTGATGCAGGAGTATGGGTCCATCTCCTACGCCATGGAGCGGGCTCGCGCCTTCGTCGCGGCCGCCAAACGCGATCTCGACCTCTTCCACGACAACACCGCTAAACGCGCCCTGTCCATCGCCGCCGATTACATGGTGACTCGCGACCGCTGAGTTGCCGCCGTTCGGCTTCACAATGCCCACGTGTCGCTGACGGAGCTCACTGGTTCAGCGACAACCCCGGCTCACCGCCGGGTGGACAGGACCACACCGCACCCACGAGAGAAAAGGATAGGAACCCGTATGGCACACGTCATCCCCTTTCACGGCACCCTCTATAACCCCTCGACCGTCGGCGATGTCCGTCAGGTCGTCGCGCCGCCCTACGACATTATCGACAGTGCCTTGCAGAAGACCTTGCACGATCGCCACCCGAACAACGTCATCCGCCTGGAACTCGGTTATGAACAACCGGGCGACAATACGGCGAACAATAAATATACACGCGCGTCGATCGCGCTACAGGATTGGCTGAAATCCGGCGCATTACGCCGGGACTCCCAACCCGCTATTTATTACCACACGATCGAATATCAACCGCCCTATTCCGCGCCAGGCACGCCGACCAAACTATTTAAAGGCTTCCTTTCGACAGTGGAGTTAGAGGAATTCGGCTCAGGGAAGATTTACCCGCACGAAAACACGCGCGCAGCGGCGAAAACGGATCGGCTCAATCTCTTGGAAGCCTGCCGCGCGAACTTCAGTCCCATCATTTCGCTTTACTCGGACCCGCACAACGACATTCTGACCCTGATCGAACAGGCGATCGCCTCGGAGAAACCACGTATCGACTTTCAAGACGACGTGGGCTTTCGGCAGCGGCTGTGGAGCGTCACCGATAAAAGCGTGCTCGACAAGGTCGTGCAGATCATGCAGACCAAGCTCCTCTTCATCGCCGACGGCCATCATCGGTATGAAACGGCGCTCAACTATCGCCGCGCCAGGCGGCAACAGGCCGGAGCACCCTCGACACCCCAGCCCTATGACAATGTCCTGATGCTGTTTGCGAGTCTCGAGGATAAGGGATTGACCGTGCTCCCGACGCATCGCGTCCTGACGACGCCCGTGCCGGCAGCTCCTGAATTGCTGCGCAGGCTCGAACCGGCCTTTGACGTCACGCCGCTCCCCTTTCAACCCAGCAACGAACCGCAGGTGCGCGCACAGTTTATCGAAACCCTGCGCAGCCGTGGGCAGTCCGTGCCGATGTTCGGCCTCGCGCTGAAGAATGACTCGCAGTACTACTTGCTGACGTTGAAGGCGGCACACCGTCCCACCGCAACCGCCTCGCCGCGTGATCGGTTGGACGTGTCGCTGCTGCAACAACATGTGGTGGCCACCCTCTGCCCGACTCAGCAGGAACAGGAAGCGATGCTGTATTCGAAGGATGATCACGAATCTCTGAACTGGGTGCGGCAGGGCACCGGCACGGCCGCGTTGCTCCTGAACCCAACGAAAGTCGCCGAAGTACAGGCCGTGGCCTCAGCAGGCGAGCGCATGCCGCACAAGTCGACCTATTTCTTCCCCAAGCCGCTGACTGGTCTGGTCATGAATGTAATGGAAGGTTGACCCTCGCCAAGGGATGAGGACTACGGAATGAGTGGAACCGCGACGAAGGCCAAAGTGCTGATTGTCGATGACGATCAGGACATCGTCACGATGTTGCAAGATCGTCTCGACGCCGGCGGCTATCGGACCCTGACGGCCGCCGACGGCCAGCGCGGAATCGAGCTCATCGAGCAGGAATCCCCGAACCTGGTCCTGCTGGATCTCTACTTGCCTCGCCTCAAGGGCATGGACGTGCTAAAGCGCATGGCCCAGAACAAGCAGATCGACGATATCCCGGTCATTGTGATGACCGCCGCGGGCACGATTCCGGACGCCGTTGAAGCCATGCGCCAGGGCGCCTACGACTTTCTGACAAAGCCCCTCGAAAAAGACCATCTGCTGATCGTGATTCAAAAAGCACTGGAGCGCGACTCGTTGAAACGGCAAGTGGCCGCCCTCAAGTCCGACATTCAGAACCGGTACGCCACCATCGTCGGGGACAGCTCGAAGATTAAAGCCATCATTGAATCGGCGCAGCGCGCCGCCAACTCGGACGCCAGCATTCTGTTGCTCGGCGAGAGCGGAACGGGCAAGGAACTCTTTGCCCGCTCCATCCACCAATGGAGCCCGCGCCAAGGCATGCCCATGGTCGTGATCAATTGCGTGGCGCTCACAGAAACCCTCCTCGAGAACGAACTCTTCGGCCATGAACGAGGATCCTTCACCGGTGCCGACCGGCTCCAAAAGGGCAAACTTGAAATGGCCGACGGGGGCACGGTGTTCCTTGACGAGATCGGGGACATGCCCCTGCCGTTACAAGCCAAACTCTTGCGCGTCCTGCAAGACAAGGAATTCCAGCGGGTCGGCGGTACCCGTCCGGTGTCCGTCAACATTCGCTTCGTGGCAGCCACCAACAAAGATCTCAAACAGGCGGTGAAGGCCGGGCAGTTCAGGGAAGATCTCTTCTTCCGCCTCAACGTCGTGAGCTTCACACTTCCGCCGTTACGGGACCGCAGCGAAGACGTCCCGAGACTCGCCGATTTTTTTCTCAAACGGCATGCGTACGAAGCCAAGCGCCCGAACGTGACACTCAGCCCGGCCGCCCGCACCGCGTTGACCCATTACCCCTGGCCCGGCAACATCCGCGAACTCGACAATGTCCTCTCACGCGCGGTGGTGCTCAGCCCCAGCGATGTGATCGAACCGGAGTTTTTGGCATTGACCGCCGACGAGACTGCCGGGAGGGGAACGGCGGAGAGCGCGCTTCCCTACATGAATCTCACCTATCATGAGTCCATGGAAGCCCACAGTGCCTATATCATCGAACGGGCATTGGACAGGGCGGCAGGCAATCAGACCAAAGCAGCTGAGTTTCTCGATCTACAGCGAACCTATCTTGCCCGCTTGATCAAGCAACGGAAACCCAACGCCGGCGAGTAAATGCACAGGAGGCTGAAAAAGGCCACCAGCTTTGTTCTCGCATCGTTTCGTCCCTCGACGTACCGCATGGGAAAAGAGCCTGTCCCGGCAGGCGTGGGGTGGGCGGGTAAGAACGTGACGCCTCGGCCCTAAGACACGGCCGGCTCACCAACTCGCCGGCGTCCACAAACGTGGCGCTCATTATTCATCGCGCCGTGGACCTCGCTGCGGCCTCGCTGGACGACCTTTTTGAGCCTTCTGCCAAGCTGAATGCTACGGCTATATCCAAGAGGACTATCCTGCGCTAGAGCAGCGTAAACTTTTCAGCATCCTCATTGTCGTGCCGATAATTTGAGCAATCCCGCTGCCGCATCCCGCTGCACCTGCGCATACCGGTCAGGTGTGCCCACGTCGCTCCAATAGCCGTCGAAATCGTACCCCATGATCCGTTCCCCCTCCTGAATGCCCTGCACATAGGCATCGATGATGGAGGATGCCTTGCCGACCGGCAGGGAACGCAAGAGGCGCGGGTGCAGAATATGGATACCGGCGAACATCCGCGCTGTCGTCGGCGGTGACAGGGAGCGACCGCGGCCGGTGATCCGCATGACCTGGGCCTGATCGGTCACCTCGACGAGCCCCCAGCGAGCCGCCTCGGGATCCTGACGCAACACCAACGTTGCCGCCGCTTCCTGCTCTCGATGGAAGGCGATGAGCGACGTGAGGTCCAGTTCAAACAGGGTGTCGCCGTTGAGCACCAGCACCGGCTCGTCGCCGAACCAGCTTTCAACCTGCTTGATCCCTCCCCCGGTGCCTAGAATCACGGGCTCGTGCGAATAGGTGATCCGCATTCCGAAGCGGGCGCCGTCGCCTAAGGCCTGCTCGATCATCGCCCCCAAATGGTGGAGATTGATGACGACGTCCCGAATACCGTGACGCTTCAGGAGCAGCAGATTCCAGACAATCATCGGGGTGCCGGCGACCGGGAGGAGCGGCTTAGGCGTCAGGTTGGTCATGGGCCTCAACCGGGTTCCGAAGCCCGCTGCGAGAATCATGGCCTTCATAGCAGGATGCTGTTCTATCGCGGCGTTATCGCAGTTCAGCGACGTAGGGCGCCAAGTGCTGCCGGAGCGTGGACAGCTCGGGATACTTCGAGAGGTTGCGTTTCACGTAGCCTAACACACGAGGAATATCGGCAAGAAATTTTGGGTTGTGTTTCACCTGGTCGATATAGACAAACCGGCCGGCGGCCTTGAGGTTTCGCTGAATACTGGTGAGGTCGAACAGACGTCGAAACGCGGCCCGATCGGCCCAACTCTGCCCATGAGCGGCGAGGCCGTTGAGGAAGTGATCGATCAACCCATCCACCACGGCCTCATCCAACTCGATGTAGGCATCCTTCAACAGCGACGCCAAATCATACGTGGCCGGTCCCATCAAGGCATCCTGAAAATCGATGATGCCGATCCGCGATCCGTCCACCATGAGATTGCGTGAATGGTAATCGCGATGGACGAACACCTGTGTTTGTCCCGCCAACAGCTCGGCGATGCGTTGGAACTCCGCTCGGATCGCCGCCTCATCGGCCGGAGCCATCGGCTTGCCTAAGCGAGCCGTAATGCCATATTCCAGAAAGTGTTCGAATTCCCACATCAAGAGCGGCACATCGAAACGTCGGTGAAAAGCGATGCAGCGCGGCTCGGGGGGCGTCGTTCCCTTCACTTGAAATAGCACCAGTTGATCGATCGCCTGACGATAGAGAGCGTCTAACTTGACGCGATCAGCCTGACGACAGGCTTCCGCCAAGGTCAGATCGCCGAAATCCTCCAAATACAGCAGACCGGCTTCTCGATCGTAATACTGCAGCCGGGGGACCGTCACCCCGGTGTGACACAGATGCGTCAGGACGTTGGTAAAGGGAAGTTCCGTAATCTGGGAAGAGGCTCCGCTGACCGCTTCTTCCGACTTCTTGAAGCCCTCCGGATCGGCGAGCTGCATGAGAATCAGTGACGAGGGCGTGCCTTTCAGGGTGATCCGAAAATATCGGCGATTGGAGGCATCTCCGGCGAGCGCGGTCAGGCCCGCAAATTCTCCGCGAAACGGCAACTGGCTCGCCACAGTCTTCGCAATGCGCGAGGAATCAGGAGGCGCAAGAGGTGTCGCCGGTGCGGCAGGATTTGTGGTCGTCATACGATCCGCATTATAGCCAAACCATTCTGAACTGCCAGCAGAAAGTCACCTCTTGCAGACTAGCGAGTTGTCGCACGCCACGTGCCCTATCCACATCATGATCTGCGGTCCCACGTGTACCCGGTTGTCACTCCTCGCCTTAAGCCGGTATCCTATCGCATCAACCGGAAGGAGGCGCCCATGCAGTACGTTCACCTCGGCCGTTCAGGAGTTCGTGTCAGCCGCCTCTGTCTCGGCACGATGAACTTCGGGCCGCATACCTCCGAACCCGACAGCTTTGCCATCATGGATCAGGCGCTGGAGCTGGGTATTAATTTTTTCGACAGCGCCAACGTCTACGGCTGGAAGGTCGGCGAAGGCGTCACCGAACAGATCGTCGGCCGCTGGCTGGCGCAGGGCGGCGGGCGACGCGACAAGATCGTGCTGGCCACCAAGGTCTATGGACGCATGGGTGACTGGCCCAACCAGTCACGCCTGTCGGCCGTTCATATCAAGCGAGCCTGCGAAGCAAGCCTCCGTCGCCTGCAGACAGACCACATCGATCTCTACCAAATGCATCACATCGATCGTGACTGTCCTTGGGAGGAACTCTGGCAAGCCATGGAACAACTCTGCCGTGAGGGCAAGGTGCTCTATATCGGCAGCAGTAACTTCGCCGGCTGGCACATCGCACAAGCGCAAGAACTGGCGAAGTCGCGCCACTTTCTCGGACTCATTTCCGAGCAGAGCCTTTACAATCTCCTCGAACGCACGGTCGAGCTTGAAGTGATTCCGGCCTGCCAAGCCTATGGTATCGGCCTCATTCCTTGGAGCCCCTTGGGACGCGGCCTTCTTGGCGGAGCCTTGAGGCCGAGCACCGCCGGTCGGCGAGCGGATGAGGATATCCGCAAGGATATCGAAACCCATCGCACACAACTCGAAGCATATGAACGGCTCTGCACAACACTGGGCGCCACACCAGCCGCTGTGGCGCTCGCATGGCTGTTGCACCAACCGGTCGTGACTGCCCCCATCATCGGACCTCGCACGATGGAGCAGTTGACCAGCGCCATGCAGAGTCTTGAGCTGACACTGGCCTCGGACACGCTCAAGGCGCTGGACGAGATCTTCCCCGGCCCGGGAGGGGCGGCCCCGGAAGCCTATGCCTGGTGAGTATTGGACACCGAGGACCGTCTCACGGCAAAAATTTCCCCGCTGTGTACCACCAGTGTTCATCCGGCGGGCAGCGGGATGACCTGACTGACTCGATCCGAAATCGCGCGGGCCTGAGATGGACCGCTGTGGTGCCGGCAACCTACAGCAGCAGTAAGACAGGCCTACCTCGCTCATGCACCGCATAGGTTGCGCCGACGCGGCTGCCGCGCGCGAACGACCATACGTCCGACCTGACTTTCACAGCCCTCTGTCCCTCACCTCACGGACGCGCACCACCACCTAACCAATCGCTCACACCAACTCCAGGTTGCAGGCACTCTCTTTGCTTGATTCAATGCTCAGAGCGAACTGCGAGATTGTCATCACACTCACGCTCAGGAGGGTACCCATGGCACAGACGCACTCTGGTGGGACCTCCAGAGCCCTAACACGCCATCTCGGGCCCACCTCCACGCCTCTCTCACCTGTTCCACCTGTCAAGGTCACCTTGTGGCCGACCTCTATATTGACACGGTAGACGCCGGAGGCCATGTGTGGATCCGGGCGTTACGGTGCGTACGATGTCGTCGAATAGCCGACGCTGACCGAGAGGCGTTCCGGGCACAATCGAACGTAGGAAGAATCGGGAGAATCCCGCGCGAGTTACCCGAATGGGGATTGAACGATGAAATGACCGCGTTAG
>JBDTWG010000024.1:0-18876 GCA_040006855.1 Nitrospira sp. | reverse complement strand
CCGTCACTGCTTGCGTGTTCCGTGGGATGGAGCGACACTTTGGAGGCGGATGAGCCGAAGATCCCTGATTGAGAGTGGAAAGGAGATGGCGAATCGATAGCCAGGCGTCAGGCGGCCAGAGCTTCCCCCGGCACGAGTCATAATCAGACGTGCAGTCTAGTCTCTCGCTCGCACCAGCGTTGCGGGCGCATCAGCGTGCCCAACGCTGCGATAGCGCAGATTATCGCCAACAGTAGAAAGCTAGCAATGAGAAAAAATCCACCCTTCATATCCTGGATCGAGAGAGGCCCCATGATTTCACCCCCCAGGGTCTAATTGTACCACTTCAATCAGTTTGCCAACCGCAGCCACAACGCCATGATTCTTCGGGTGATTTCTTTCGCAGGCGGGAGGAGCATTGTGGACAGGGTCGCATCCATACGTGGGAGGTGGTATCGCACATCG
Source organism: Nitrospira sp. (assembly GCA_040006855.1). GTDB lineage: Bacteria > Nitrospirota > Nitrospiria > Nitrospirales > Nitrospiraceae > Nitrospira_A. The sequence goes on along the minus strand of JBDTWG010000024.1, from coordinate 18,432 downwards.
ACTGTGAGGCTTGGACCTGGTGTGGAACTGTTTGGATTGTCGGCATAGCAACGTCCAGGAGTTCAATTAATGCGTCCATTGACAGATTACCTCCACTCGGGCCCCGGCTTCAATAGATCTTTCGGAGGGACGAGCCGAGTTCTTAAATGTTCCAGTGGGGAATGAGCGGAGCGTTTGCCGCTAAAGTGGCCTGCTGACGACAATTGTGGAGAGAAACTCGGCAGATCTTTTCTTCCTTCTATCACCTTGTGTGATGCAAACAGTCCCCTCTTTCTGTAAGCTCTGGGTTCCTCGCTCGACCAATGGACGAGTGTCTCTACCTGTAAGCGAAAGAATGGCACCTTTGCGAGGAGACATGATGTCACCGATTCAGGATGCAATGACCACTTCACGGGAATCGTCCGGATCTCAGAAAAATCGCGGCCTCGGTAAACTGCTGCTGGGGCTGTCAGTCGGTCTCGGAATTGCTGCATTTTTCTATTTTGACCTCAGCCGTTTTTTATCTCTGGAAGGCCTGAAGTCGAATCGGGATAATTTGCTCGCATTCGCAGAAGCGCATTATTCAGCCGCCGTGGCTATCTTTGTCACCGGCTACTGCGTGGTCGTCGGGTTGTCATTGCCTGGCGGGGCGATTATGACTCTGGCAGGAGGATTTCTGTTCGGCAGCGTGCTGGGCACACTCTATGTGAACGTCGGCGCGACGGCGGGAGCGACGTTGGCCTTTCTCGTGGCTCGGTATCTTCTGCGGGACTGGGTCGAACAGAAATTCGGGAGCCGGCTGGGTCCCATTCAGGAAGGTTTTGCCAAGAATGCATTCAGTTACCTCATGACCCTGCGCCTGATTCCTCTGTTTCCGTTCTTCTTGGTGAACATGGTGTCGGGATTGACGAGGGTGAAGATTGTGACGTACATGGCTGCGACATCGTTGGGCATCATTCCCGGCAGTTTCGTGTTTGCCTACGCAGGCCGCCAACTTGGCACGATCAACTCGCTCAAGGAAATCGCTTCCCCCAATGTGCTGATGGCCTTTACACTGCTGGGACTCTTGGCACTGGTGCCCATCCTCTATAAAAAATTCTCCCGCAGGTCGGTCTAAGTCGCATGTTGATTCCTCTCGAAGATCGAAATGGATCCACGCCAAGGTGGCGACAAGGCCCACTCACCAGAGGGAGCATACGTCCCCGATGAATGCCAAGGGAGAGAGTCTAGTATTGCCGAATGACGAGCACAATCAGCAGTTGGTTGACAATGTGCATCCGTCGAATTGGGTGAATCCAGAGGCTGACGGCCGCTACAACATGGTTGTGATCGGGGCAGGTACGGCGGGGTTGATCACGGCGGTCATTGCGGCCAGCGTGGGCGCAAAGGTCGCGCTGATCGAACGTCATCTGATGGGAGGGGATTGCCTGAACGTCGGTTGCGTGCCATCCAAGGGGCTCATCCGTGCGGCTAACGTATGGGCGGAGATTCGGCATGCCGCGGATTTCGGTCTGCACATCTCGCCGGGGGTGATATACGACTTCGGCGAGGCCATGGCTCGAATGAGAAAGCTGCGCGCCAGGATCAGCCGGAACGATTCCGCTCACCGGTACAAGTCTCTGGGCGTCGATGTCTACATTGGGCAAGCGCGATTCGCCGGACAGGATACCGTGCTGGTGGAGGGACCCGCCGGTGATCGGAGGCTGGCGTTCGTGAAGGCGGCGATCTGTACAGGCGCCAGGGCCGCTGCTCCCACCACCCCAGGGCTAGAGGAAGCCGGTTATCTCACCAACGAAACGGTGTTCTCATTGACGGAACGGCCGTCCCGTATCGCTGTTATCGGTGCAGGACCGATCGGATGTGAGTTGGCGCAGGCGTTTGCCCGCTTCGGGAGTCAGGTGTACCTTATCGAGGCGATGCACGGCATTATGCCCAACGAAGATCGGGATGCAGCCGAGATCGTCCGACAATCCATGGGACGCGACGGTGTCATCTTGCTCTGCTGCGGGAAGGAGTTGACGATTATGAAAACGGCAGGGGGCAAGCGGCTCGCTCTTGAATCGCATGGGCAGCAGTACGACGTGACCGTCGACGAAATTCTGGTGGGCGTCGGACGGACACCGAACGTCCAAGGGCTTGGCCTGGAAACCGTCGGGGTTGAATATGACAAATTCGGCGTGACAGTAAATCACCGGCTCCAGACGACGAACCCGCGCATCTATGCCGCCGGCGACATCTGCTCGCGGTACAAGTTTACCCATGCCGCGGATGCCATGGCGCAGATCGTCATTCAAAATGCGCTGTTTCCGCATCCCTTTGGACTGGGGTATGCCAGCATGGATTCGTTGATCATGCCCTGGTGTACGTTCACCCAACCGGAAATCGCCCATGTCGGGCTGTACGAAGCAGAGGCCACGAAGAAGGGGCTGGAAGTGGAGACCTATACGTACAAACTCGACGAAGTGGACCGGGCCATCCTTGACGGCGAAGAGGAGGGATTTGCTCGGGTCCACATCCAGAAGGGAACCGATAAGATTCTCGGGGCCACGATCGTAGCCTCACACGCCGGCGACATGATCACTGAGTTCTCGGTGCTGATGAAAGCCGGCGCCGGCGTCAAAATTATTGCCTCGACTATTCATCCCTATCCCACCCAGGCCGAGGTCAACAAGAAGGCCGTCAATCTCTGGCGCAAGGCGCACTTCACTGCACGGACCAAAACACTATTGACTAGGCTCTTTGCCTGGTTGAGGCGGTGAGGAACGAGATGCCGCGTCTGTGGCTTGTCCTCGTCACGCTACTGTTCAACACTGCGGTGGTCGGACTGGCACAAGGACCTGCGCGGTTGGAGGTCGGAAAGTTCTCCGCCGCGATCGAGGGGAGCACGTTGCCGGATGGGTGGAAGCCGCTGACCTTTAAAAAGGTTGAACGACACACCCAATATGAGGTGGTGAAAGACGGCTCAACGGCCGTTGTCAAAGCCATCAGCGAGGCATCCGCCTCAGGGCTGACCAAGGCGGTGGTGATTGATCCGCGTGAATACCCCATCGTGCGCTGGCGGTGGAAAGTGGAGAATCTGCTGCAGAAGAGCAATGTGAACCGCAAGGACGGCGACGACTATCCCGCACGGATCTACATTACGTTCGCCTATGAGTCGGACAAGGTGAGTTTTGGAAGGAAATTAAAGTACAAAGCCGGACAGGCGCTGTTCGGCGATATCCCCATCGGCGCGCTCAATTACATTTGGGACGGCAAGAGTCCGATCGGCACGATCGTGGATAATGCCTTCACTGATTTTGCCAAAATGATTGTGGTGCAAAGCGGGGCGCAGCGAATCGGTTCCTGGGTGGAAGAAGAGCGCAATGTCTATGAAGACTATAAGCTGGCCTTCGGCGAGGAACCTCCTGCGATCAATGGTGTTGCGATTATGAGCGACACGGATAACACGAAGGAGCGGGCGGTGGCCTATTACGGCGATATTGTTTTCGCGCGGGCATCGAAGTGAGGGGGCGGCTGGAGTGGAAGAAGGCGGAGAGACCGGCCTGTGCAGAGCCGACCCCTCCCGGACACCAACGAAGTGATGTGGGTTCGCCGAGTCAGTGGGTTATTGAATTGAATTTGCGAAGCCACCGTGGGTAATTTCAGCCCGAATGGTGTCGCCCACCTTCTTGTTGCCTCGCAGATGTTTAGTGCCCTGCCCGACATGCACCTTCATTTGGTTCCCCTCAAAATCTTCGACCAGGTACGTCTCCCCCTGAATATTCTTGACGGTGCCGCCGACTGTTTTCCATGCCACCCCGGGCTTGGAGTCATGCTGGCCTGGCTTGGCAGCAGGAGCTGATTCGGGAACAGACCCCAGCAACGACGCGGCCGCTGCCGCTGATGTCGTGGTTACATGTTTCGTATGCTTGCCGGTCTTCTCTTTTGCCGATACAGGGGAGACGATCAAGGTGACGGCTGCGAAGGTAGCGGCGGCCATCATGAGCATTGAGTGCTGGGCTTGCGCGTTCATAACGATCCTCCTTGCAGTGAATACGGCTGGGTATCGGTGAACCATTCAGCAAGCCGTATGCCTGAAATGCAGGTGTTCGACGCGCAGAATCGATTGGATTTGTGCCGATTGCGTCGCGTTGTGCTGACCAGGCGCGGCAGGACTAGGGGAAAAATGACAAGCCCCGTTCAAATATGCTCACTCGTGCCAGGGGATTCGCGATTCCTCGAAACCGCTCCCGACGGTTAGCTCCGACTGAGCCAAGCTGCTCACAAACCTCTTGCTAGGGTGGGCGGTATCAGGCACCTTCCAACTCACCCTTCGCTGCACCAGGAGCCGTATCATTTACGGCGATCAAACGCTGTTCGTACGGAAGTCTTTGCCTGAGCGGCTCGGCGGGTTCCCCGATCAGCCCATCCTGGAGGACGTGGCATTCGGAGAGAAGTTGCTGGGCTGACGACGCCCGTGCTGCTGTCTCCGCCGGTTGTGACAGATGCCCGGAAGGTCCTTCAGATGGGGGCTGGCAGAGTTTCGTACGCCTGTTGCTCATGCTTCCCTATCTTCCACGAGTCTTTTTCCGAAATATTCGCTGACCTCCATCTTCTTCGCGCTCCTGTTGTGCCTAGGCGTCAACTCGGCCTCTTCCCAATAAACCGCCAATTTCGTTGTCAACGATCCCGGTCCCTTGCACGTTGAAGTGGGCAACAGCAGCGTATGAGGCAACCAAAGGAGGATGTATGAAGAAGGTGATTTGGGGTGCGGCGGTCTTGTCGGTCTGTGCCACGTCGTTGGTGTTCGCCCAGGCGAATACGCCGAAGATTGATCAGCGACAGGCTAAGCAAGAACAGCGGATTGATCAGGGGATTGCCAGCGGCCAGTTGAACGAGCGTGAAGCCAATCGCCTGAATAATCAGCAGGAACATATCAAGAAGATAGAAGACAAGGCAAAGTCCGATGGTGTTGTAATGAAGAAAGAACGCGCCAGGATCGGACACGCGCAGGATCGCACCTCGAGACATATCGCTAAGCAGAAACACGACAGCCGGAAGCAATAGACTGCCAATCTGGCGTCAGGGCCTGCCGTGGAGCACAGGTTCCGATCGGTTTGGCCGATCAGGATGACGGCCTCCGCGCGCCCTGTCGAATGGCAACATACCGCCCACAAGCGAGATTGTGGGCGGTATTGTTATTTCTGCAACAAGACCCGCGCGGCAGGGTGTGCGAGGTTACTTCGCGAGCCCGTGATGACTTCATTTCTTCAGAGGGTAAGCCTGAATCGGCCCGTTCGATCCTGCTAGAATGCCCACATGGATCTGATTACGACCCACCTGAATGCGGACTTTGACGGCTTGGCCTCGATGGTCGCCGCCCGGAAGCTGTATCCCGGAGCGGTGCTGACGTTTCCTGGCGGCGCGCAGGAGGCGGTGCGAAATTTTCTTGCTGCACATGAGGTGAACATCTGCCGCCTCAAGGACGTGGCTCTTGAACAGGTCCGACGCTTGATTCTGGTGGATGTAGAAGAGCCCGATCGTCTTGGCCCATTAAAGGTTCTCAGTTCGCGTGCGGACGTGGAAGTTCATATTTACGATCACCATGGGGCTATCGAGTCCGCCGGGGGGCAACGGCCATCATTATGGCCTCTGGTCACGCAGCGGGAGGTCCAAGCGGTCGGTGCTACGACGACGCTTCTCGTCGAGCGACTGAAAGACCGGCGCATCGCGATCACGTCTTCTGAAGCCACAATTCTGGCGCTTGGGCTGTACGAAGAAACGGGCTCATTTGCCTATCCATCGACGACCCCGCGCGATCTGGAAGCTGCAGTCTTTGTGCTGCGTGCGGGCGCCGATTTGAATCTCGTGGCGGAGACCTTGAGACATCCGCTGGACCCCGATTTGATCGCGCTCCTGAACGACCTGCTGCAGTCAGGGGAGATCTACTATCTAGAGGGCAGAAAAATTCTCGTGGCGGCCAGCACGTATGACCGCTATCGAGGTGATCTGGCTGAAGCGGTTCAGCGACTGGCGGAGTTGCAGGGCCTCGATGCTGTCATCGCCGCCATTTCGCTGGATGAAAAGGTTGAAATTATCGGGAGGAGCCGGCGGCCGGAAATCGACGTGGCGTGGATCGCACGCGAATTCGGCGGAGGCGGCCATGCCGTGGCGGCGGCCGCCAGCGTGAAGGGCCGGACGCTGGTCGAAGTTCAGGAACAACTGAAAAGTCTCCTGACACAGCGATACCGGCCCGCCTTGTCGGCTCAGGATGTCATGACGACGCCGGTCAAGTCGATTGCCGTGGACGCGACGGTTTCTGAAGCGGAACGAGCCATGACGACATACGGGGTCAACGTCTTACCCGTTATGGGTAAGCAGGAGCGGTATGTCGGAATCATTTCGCGTGAGATCGTCCAGAAAGCGCTGTTCCATCGCTTAGGGGATCAGCAGGTCGGAGACTTCACCAGGAGCGATCAGTATCATGCCCATCCGGACACGCCGTTTCATGATATCGAAGCGCGCATGATCGAGCTGAATCAGCGTTTTGTGCCGGTGCTGGTCGATGAAAAAGCGGTGGGCGTCATTACAAGGACCGATTTGCTCCGCAGCCTCCACGACGATGTGCTCGCCGATGCTCGCGCCAAGCCGAAAGAGTTGATGGGGTTGGAGGCCCTAGGTGGGGTGCGACGACGCGAGGTCGTCGGTCTGCTGCGTGAGCGTTTGCCCCCTGCGATGCTGCGCTTGCTGCGAACTGCAGGTGAGTTGGCGGAGCGACTCCGCTACTCAGCCTACGTCGTCGGAGGGTTTGTACGTGATCTGCTGCTCGGCATCGACAACCTCGACGTTGACCTGGTGATTGAGGGTGACGGGATTGCGTTCGCCCGCGCGTTGGCCAAGGACAAGGGGGGCCGTGTCACCGTTCACGAGCGTTTTGGAACTGCGGTGGTGCTCTTTTCAGATGGGTCCAAGCTGGATGTGGCGACGGCCCGCACAGAGTACTATGAATATCCGACCGCCTTGCCGACAGTCGAACAGAGCTCCATCAAGAAGGATCTCTACCGCCGCGATTTTACCATCAATACGCTGGCCGTCAGACTGAATCCTCTCGCATTCGGCCAACTCATCGACTTCTATGGAGGCCAGCGTGATCTCAAGGAGCGGATCATCCGAGTCCTCCACAGCTTGAGCTTCGTAGAGGATCCGACGCGAGTCTTTCGCGCAATTCGCTTCGAGCTGCGTTTCGGCTTTCAACTGAGTAAGGAGACGTTGGCGTTGATCAAAGGTGCGGTCAAGATGGAATTGTTCCATCGCCTATCCGGCCAGCGATTGTTGGATGAACTACGCTGTGTGTTTTCTGAGCGCACACCACGACATGCGGTTCGCCGACTGGCGGATCTCGATCTCTTGCGGTTCATTCACCCGAAGCTGACTTGGTCAAACCGTCTAGATCGGCGCTTGATCGAGGTGGAGGAAGCGCTGGATTGGTACAGGCTCTCCAGTCTGGATCGAACAATGAGTCGGTGGCTCGTTTATGCCATGGCGCTGACCGAGGTGTTGCCGGAGCCAGCCGTCCAGGATTTGCTCGCACGATTTCCCGTCGCGGAAGCAGAGCGACGCGCGATCACCGCGGCACGGTTCACCACGCAGCACATCTGCCGACAACTGAGTCGACGTGTGCCTCCTCGCCCATCTGAGACGGTTCGGTTGCTCACCGGCCTGTCCGACGAGACCCTCGTTTTTCTGTTGGCCAAGAATGCATCAGAATCGGCCAAGCAGCAAATTGTCGCCTATCTCACGACCTATCGAACGATCAAACCCGCCTTGACAGGGACAGAGCTGACCGCACTGGGTTTCACGCCAGGCCCGCTGTACAGTACGATTTTGGCTCGGTTGACTGAGGCACGGCTGGATGGCGAAGTCACGAGTGAGACGGAGGAACGAGATCTGGTCAAACAATTCGTGGATCGAGATCGGGAGAGATCGTAGCGCTCGTTTCGGTGACAGCGTGAGTGTTCGGACTGTATCAGTCACGCCCTATCGTGGGCGTGTGGCGAGCAATCGGGAGAAGCGCTGCCCCGGTTACACGACACGGATGGGGATCAAGCCAACGGCTCAACCGGCTCGAGTTCGTCGTGTATCTCGACGGTGCGAGCTTCTTTCCCCATCGCGGCGAGGATGCCGTCATAGACGATGCGAGCCGCATCCGACCATTTTGGATTAAATGGGCGACCAGCAAAAGCGGCTTCGGCCGCCTTTTTCTCATCGTGGGTAATCTGTCGAGGAGCTAGAGTGCTGTCCATAGGAATAATAATAGATCGCTTCAGTGCATTGTCAAGGACTCAACGAAGGGAGTTGATCGATTTCCCTAGAGAAACGCCCTGAAGTCAGGCACATGGTGCGGTGGCAGCAGGCGGTCCAATTCAGCGAGACGTGACCGAAAAAGATCCGCGGCCCTCTCCGGAGTACTGATGACGAATGAGAGGCTGTCGCCGGGACACAATTGCGCCGCGAGTGAGCGGTCGGCGGCGATCATCGTTGCAAGTGTGGCATACCCTCCGGTTGTCTGGCAATCAGCCATAAGCAAAATCGGCTGTCGATCGGCCGGTACCTGAATGGTGCCGAAGGCCACGGCATCGGACACGATGTCCGCTGACGTTCGATGTATCAGCTCTGCTCCACGCAAGCGATAACCCATTCGATTGGATTCGGAGGTTATCCGATAGGGATTTCCTGTGAGCACGTGCAGCGCCTCTGGAGTGAAGCGATCGGCGTGCGAGCCGGGCACGACTCGCACCGTCGGTGAGTTGAGATAGTGCGGCCGATGCGATAGTGGAAGCGCACGGCCTACGTACTGGGCGCTCGCAGTTCCTTCCGCTCCTACTTCCAGATGATCTCCCTTCTTAAGCGCGCGACCTGCGAGGCTTCCCACTCCGCTGGAGACATGCGTCGATCGGCTTCCGAGTATCAGCGGACCATCGATGCTTCCGGCCATGGTGATATAGGCGCGGGAGCCCTGTCGTCGAAGGCCGAACTGCAGTCGGCTTCCTGCCGGCATGGCGACCACGGTCCACATGGGAAGCGAGTGGCCGTTGCTGGTTGGAGAAAGATCTGCGCCGGTGATGGCAAGGGACACCGCCTGTTCGAAGAACAGTTCCGGTCCTTGGATCGTCAATTCCAATCCAGCGGCATTGTCAGGGTTGCCGAGCAAACGATTCCCGACTATGAGGGCCCAGCGATCCATTGCACCGCTGACCGACACGCCAAAGCGTTGATAGCCGTAGCGACCCAAGTCGTAGATCGTGGTGAACAGACCGGGGCGCAAGACCTGGATGCACGGCGGCTCAGAGGGCATGATCCAATCGCACGACAGCAATCCTTCCATCATCATCGAACATGCTCCGCAACGCATGCGCCAGTCGCAGGGAGTCCGGAGTGTCGCCGTGTAGACAGAGGGTGTCGACGCGAAGGTGCAGCAACGTGCCGTCGATGGCCGTGATCATGCCGTCGTGAATCAGCGAGTGCGCCCGAGAGACGACTGTCGATTCATCATGAATCAGCGCGCCTTCCTGATCGCGCGGGACCAGTCGTGCGTCGGCTTCGTAGGCCCGATCGGCAAATCCTTCGGCGGCGACCGACAGGCCTCGTGCTTGTCCTGCGGAGAGAAGTTCGGATCCGGCCAATCCGACCAGGATCAACCTTCGATCGATCTGCTCCAGGCCTGCAGCAATGGCATCGGCGACGGCGCGGTCGCGTGCGGCCATATTGTAGAGCGCCCCGTGCGGCTTGACATGTGTGAGTCGAAGGCCTTCAGCCTGACAGATGGCCATCAGCTCGCCCACCTGTGACAGAACCAGCTCTTGCACAAATTCTTGAGACAACCGCTGCTCGCGACGCCCACGCGTGTCTCGGTCCGGCAGCCCGGGGTGCGCGCCGATCGCCAGATCATGTTGTTGCGCCAGTTGTACGGTACGGCGCATCAGTGAGGCATCCCCTGCATGCGCACCGCAGGCGATATTCACAGATGTCACGTACGCCATGAGGCGAGCTTCTACATCCAGCTGCTCCGGTGTCGTCGCTTCTCCTAGATCGCAATTCAGGTCGATAGAACGTAGGTGATTCATGTGTGGTCCGAAGAAAGGTTCCGGAATTCCTCCATGTTAATAGGGAAAAACTGCACCTGGTCTCCAGCGGCGACCAGAAAGGGCTGAGGCCTGGTGACATCAAAGAGGCGGATGGGTGTCCGTCCAATGATGCGCCATCCCCCAGGGCTGGCGTGAGGATAGATGCCGGTTTGGCTTCCTGCGATTCCCACTGAGCCTGCGGCCACCTGCTTGCGCGGCGTCGGTACGCGTGGGGCTGCAATGCGATCCGGCACCGTGCCCAGATAGGGAAAGCCTGGACTAAATCCCACCATGTAGACGTGATACAGCACAGAGGCGTGCAGGGTGAGGACCTCTGAGGGAGTGAGCCTGGCCCGCTCGGCGACATCGACTAGGTCGGGTCCCCATTCCCCTCCATACCAGACGGGGATACGGTGGGTGGTGCGCGCAGGATTGATCGAAGGGAATACTGTGTCCAGAAGTAACCGCAGGTGTGCCGTTACAGCGTCTGCATCGGTGCGCCGGAGGTTGAAGTAAATGGTGGCAGAGCGGTACGTCGGCACGACTTCCATGACGCCGGGAATTGTGGCTCGTTCCACCGCCGCGGCAAAGGCTAAGACGAGTTCGTTGGTCTGGAGGTCGATGATCTCTCCGAATTCGACGGTGAGTCCCTGGTCACCGAGCGGTATCATGCGTGGAGTGATGTTCACAGGTTTCTCGGCAAAGGTTCGAAGAGCGAGCCGCGGGTGATCATTCGGGTAACGGCTTCCCTTTGGTCTCCGGGGCAAAAGGAAGGACGAGCAGGCCCAGGATATAGATCAACGCGACGGTGCTGGCGGCCTTGTTGAAGGACCCAAATGTGGTGACGAGCCAGCCGGTGACAAAGGGCGCCGCAGAGGCGAGTACGCGGCCCGCGTTGAAGCAGAAACCCGCGCCCGTCGCGCGTAGTCGAGTCGGATAGAGTTCGGGAAGATAAATGGGAAAGCCGCTGAAGATGCCATTGGTGAAGAAGCCGAGAATCGGCAGCAGCAGCAAGACATCGCCATAGCTGCGCGGGACCGAATAGATGAGTGGCAGCATGATCAAGCTGCCGAGACACATCAATGCGAAGACGGGTCGACGGCCGAATCGTTCGGCGAGCGGTCCGAATGCAAGGTAGCCGAAGAGAGCGCCTGCATTCAGTGCCATGATGGCGTAGCTCACGTTCGTCGTCAGTGTGGCGGCGTCCAGCCCTTGAAGATCAGGCATGGCACGGACCAAGGTCGGAGCCCAATTGGTGGCGCCCCAGAGCCCAAACACGGCCACGAATGCCAAGGTCGAGCCGACCAGGGTGCCGCGGCGCAATGACGGCTGGAACAACTCGGCCAGATTTCTCAGACCGACTCCGGCCGCTCCTCTAGCACGCTCATGCGCTTGGATCCATCTGTCCGGTTCCTTCACCCACCACCGCACGAGCAAGGCGACAAAGGCCGGCAGAATGCCTACGAGAAAGAGGGTTCGCCACCCATAATCTTTGAGCAGAAGATTGAAAGTCGCCGCAAGAAAAAAACCGGCGGCCCAGGCTGACTGTAAGATGCCGGCTGCCCTGGCGCGTGTCTCTTCCGGCCAGGTTTCGGCCACGAGCGCCGCACCCGCGGCCCATTCGCCGCCGATTCCGAGCGCGGTGAGGAAGCGGTAGATCGCGAGATGCCACCACTCCTGTGCAAGCGCAGCGAATCCAGTGAAGATTGCATACATGAGAATGGTCGCGATGAGGGTCTTGGTGCGGCCGAAGTAATCGGCTGCCAGGCCGAAGCAAATGCCGCCGATGGCCCAGCCGATCAGGAAAATTGAAAAGACGATGCCCCCGTACCAGCCGATCTGTTCGGAGGTCACGGTGCCGCCGGAGGCGCCGGCTTGCAGCAAGTCATGCAGGGCCGGATGGAGGACGATGGCATAGATGGTCGCATCCATGGCATCGAATACCCAGCCGAGCCACGCGACGAACAACACTAACCACTGATATCTCGTCACACCTTGGGTCCAAGTCACGCAGCTCTCCTCTCCAAGGGACCGTGTCGATGCCGCGCAAGGCTACGGGGGAGAAATTACGCTGTCAAGGTGAACGCGACAAAGCGGGCATGGTATAGTCCCCTCCACTATGCCTCGGGTGGATTATTATCGTGTCCTCGGTGTGGCGCGCGACGTCACCGACGACGACATCAAAAAAGCCTACCGGAAGCTCGTTTTCCAGCATCATCCCGACCGCAATCCGAATAACACCAAGGCGGACGAGAAAATCCGGGAGATAAACTCGGCTTACGAGGTCTTGGGTGATTCGGAGAGCCGTCGAACGTATGACCGGTTGCATTGGGGCGAGGAGCCGAGAAACGAAGCCATCGACCCGTCTTTCTTTCTCGATGAGATGGAGAAGAAGCTCTTCGATGAAGGGCGCAAGGAGGTCTTCGCCGTCCTCATGACGATGCTGCCAAGGGTGAAAGCGGAACTCGCGACGGTTCGTGAACGTACCGTCGCGCACCAAGGGTATGACTCATTCAAAGTCCCCATTGTGGAGGAGCGGGCGGCTGAGGTGATGGATGAATTCATCACCCCTGAGATGGAAACGCGCAAGCAGCGTCTGCTCGAAGTGGCGATTCAGATGATGGTGTCGCAGTCTGTTGTGGCGCGAGGAGATGAGGGCGGCATTCGCGCGCTTCGAGGCCAACTGGAGGAGGCGTTTCGAAAAGGCCGAGTCAAAGGCTTCATCGTTGCACTGGAGCTGCTGTACGAACGGCGCTAATCGGTGAGGGTGCAGATTGAGGCGCGACCAGGTCAATGAGATGCCCGCTCACCCGTCACGCCTCACGTATGTGCGAGGGGGCCGGCCACGAATCGCCCGCGTTGCATCACTCCCGCGATCCGCTCTCTTTTTAGCAGCCTCCCGATATTCCTGAGCGGATTTCCTTCCACAAACAACAAATCGGCCTGCTTTCCCGCTGCGATTGTCCCGATGTCCTGGTCGAGGCCTAGCAACCGCGCCGCGGCTGAAGTGCTTGTCATGATTGCCTCCATCGGAGTCATCCCCAACGCGACCATCCGTTCCAATTCCTGCGCATTCTCCCCGTGGTGGTTAAACGGGGTTCCCGCATCCGTGCCGAGCGCAATAGGGACGCCTCGTCGCACGGCCGCGCGGAAGCTTTTTTCATGCCGGTTCACCATGTTCCTGGCTTTGGTGCGAGCGCTGTCGGGAATGCCGCATCCGACGGGGCAAGCCGCGGTGGTGGCGAGAGCGGACAATGTCGGCACCATGAAGACGCCGCGTTGCATCATCATTTCTGCCGCGTCGTCGTCCATGAGCGTGGCATGTTCAATGGAATGGACGCCGGCACGCAACGCATTTTTCATCCCGCTGGCTCCATGGGCATGCGCTGCCACATGCCGGCCATGCGCCACGGCGACTTCCACGGCAGCCGTCAGTTCTTCGACGGTCATCTGGGCCTCGTCCGGTGAGGTGCCAGGAGTGAGCACACCTCCGGATGCGATCAGCTTGATGACTTCAGCGCCTGCCGCGAGCTGATCCCGCACCGCTGCTCGAACGGCTTCCACTCCGGATGCTTCGCGACCGATGAACCGGGCGTGACCGCCGGGCATGCAGATCGCGAGGCCTGCGGCAAGGATACGAGGGCCGGGAGTCGTGCCGGACTCGATGGCCTGTTTCAAGGCAAAGACCGCATGGTCGCGAAACCCCACATCCCGGACTGTCGTAAATCCGGCCTGGAGGGTGCGGCGCGCCAATTCAGCCGCTTTCAACAAGGTGAGGGGAGAGGACTCTCGCTCGACAGCCGCCACGACATCCGCTTCCGCGCCCAAACACAAATGGACGTGACAATCGATCAGCCCGGGAAGGACCGTCAGTCCCCGGCCATCGATCCGTTGGGCTCCTTTGGGGAGACGGATGCTCCGGTCCGAACCGACCGCCACGATGCGGGCGCCCTCGATCACGAGGGTGCCTCGCTCAAGGCGATGGCCGAGACCGTCCAGAATTCGTACCTGCCGAATTGCGATGATCATGGCGTCTCACTGATGGGGATAGTGACGATGATGCCTCCCATAATGTCGTTGAGCGCATAGTCATGCCGTGGGCTGTTGGCGTGACTATTGTGACAGGAGACGCAGCTCTCGGACACCGCCCGGTCGGCGTAAATGCCTTGGAAATAACGGACACCGGCCTGTTGATAGAAACCGGTGAAGGGTTTGTCGGGGGCCTTCATGACGGCCTCCAGCCCGCGCCGTTCAAAATCGCTGTTGGGTCCGTTCCACACATAGATCGGTGTGAGGCTGGCAAGTCGAAAACTAAGTTTGAGATCTTTTTGCGCCACCAAACGGCCGGACTCGAGCAGGAATTGGGCCGGCAGAGGAAGGCCTTTTTCTTCTTTCCAATGTTCCAGCGCTTCGACCACGCCTTGATTGTGCAGTTTGTCCACGACGTTCTGTGTGTAGTTGGCACGATTCGCATCGATCACGGCTTGAATGAAGCCGGTGACGCGTTCGGGTGCCACCATATCCGCCCGATGGGATTCAGCCACCGCGAGAGCGATGACCCAGTAGGTGATGGCGGCGACGAAGCCCGCAACCCCGGCTGCCACAATCCATAACCCGCTTCGACTCATGCGCTCCTCCTCACCGACCGCTGTGAACCGGTATAAATTTCAACTGCTGCTTGGACCGCGCGACCGGGATGCGTCAGCCACCCCTTCTGGGTAAAGATCTCTTCCAGTGCGTTCAGGAATGTCAGGACATGGGCCTGCTGGCAGGATTCGCCCATGAGGCCGATACGCCACACTCGTCCCCGCAGGGGCCCGAGCCCCCCGCCGATTTCAATGCCATAGTCTTTCAATAGCTGTGTTCTGACCATCGCATCGTCGATCCAGGCCGGTAGCGTGACACAATTGAGCATCGGGAGTCGATGGTCGGCGGGAGGAAGGGGAGTCAGGTCCAGCGTCTGAAGTCCCGCCATCAAGGCGTCACTGTTGAGTTGATGACGAGCAATGCGGGCTATAAGCCCTTCCTCCTGCACGAGCCGCAAAGCTTCCCGTAGTCCATAGAGCATCGAGACCGGGGCGGTGTGGTGATAGGCGCGGGTCCGGTCGGCCCAATACTCAGCGATCAGAGAGAGATCGAGGTACCAACTGTGACAGGCAGTCCGTCGCTGTTGGATGCTATGGACCGCTCGCGAGCTCAGGGTGAGCGGAGCGAGTCCGGGCGGACAGCTCAGGCACTTTTGGGTGCCGCTATAACAGGCATCGATCCCCCAGGCATCGACTTCTACGGGAACACCTCCGAGCGAGGTCACGGCATCGACGATCGTTAATGCATCGTGTTTATGGCATAGGGCTCCGACTTCGTCCAACGGTTGCCAGGCCCCGGTCGATGTTTCTGCATGGACCAGAATCACGGCTTTCACCGGAGCTGACCGTGCGAGTTGGTCCTGCACGACATCGAGAGGAATCGTCGTTCCCCAGGGTACCTCGATGCGGAGGGCTATGCCACCGCTCCGTTCGACCATGGTCGCCAGTCGGGAACCGAAGACACCGTTGACGCCCACGATCGCGCGATCGCCGGGCTCGATCAGATTCGCGATGACGGCCTCCATCCCGGCAGAGCCGGTTCCGGACAGCGCGATGGTAAATTCGTTCTGAGTCCGGAACGTTGCCCGGAGCAACGTCTGGATCTCATTCATGAGGCCGAGGAACACCGGGTCGAGATGGCCGAGTAACGGGAGCGAGAGCGCATGCAATACACGCGGGTGCACCATGCTTGGGCCTGGACCCATGAGCAGGCGGTGCGGGGGGATGAAGTCTTGGTATAGCGTAGTACTCATTGTCGGAGTTGATCGCTGGCGGGCATCATGTTGGCTCGCCGCCCGTGCCGGGGGGACAGTATAACGAAACAAGATGGGATTCGGCCATGGGCTTGTCGGTCAGCCTGTGCGGTGACCTGCCTTCCTGTTCTGAGATTTTCTCGCAGAACGCTTATTCAGTTTCGCCTCTCGAAAGGCCGATAGTATATACTCCGGCGCTCGCGAGGTTTCCGTGGGCACGTACGAACCAATCCTATCGACCTCCAATGCGGCCGCAGTTCTGACTCCCGTCGTGGGAGCGCCGCCTCCGCCGCATCCGTACAACCCCGACTTTTCACGGGCGATCACATGGCTGTCGGCGGTGGTGCTCTGTGCATCGATTGCGGTGGTCGCGTGGCTGTCGTTCGATGTGCCCCGTGTCGATCGAGTGCCGGATGCCGAACGCGCGCTCGACCATATGGTGGGCCGTTTGATGGATTTAGGGGATGGCCTGAAGACCCTGCCGATTTGGGAACAATTTCTTTATGAAATCACAATGGGGAGTGATGCCAACGATCGTGCACAGGCCATCGACTGGTATCGTGAGCTGGCTGAAGAGTCGCCCGATCCCTTTGTGGATTTGCATTTAGCGATCTTAGAGGGCGAAGCGGGACGCCTTCAGGATGTCCAACATAAAGTTTCCCGATGGGGGCGGCAGAGCGAGCCCTACCCGCTTTATGCGAGTTTCCTTCAAGCCGGTTATATCGACCCCCATGTGTCTCCCGCTTATGCCTTCGACTTGCAGGCCCACCTCGCGGAGCAGCCTCTCACTGGTTGGTTCTACAGCCGTCTCGCAACGCGTATCGCAGAACGGTCGGGGGACCGGCCGTTGTTGACGACGATTGAGGCCTCTTCTCAGCAACGAGCGGAGGCCTTGTTGTGGCGGTCGCGCGCCTTTGCCGCCCTCGAACTGGCGCTCATGGTCCTGGGCCTGCTGGTGTTGGTGTGGTGGGTGGGGCAGGGGAAGCGCACGGCCATGTTTCGTGTGGGATCCGCTGAGCTTCCGCCATTGTGGGCCGGCCGGTTGGGCGTGGGCGTCTTGCTGCGTGGAGGTGCCGTCGGTGCCCTGCTGACCGTGGCGTTTCTCTTTACCGCGATCGAGTATCCCTCGTTACGAGTCTTAGCCGTGCCGTTATCAAATCTGCCGCTCTTGGCGCTGGCGTATTATCATTTGCTACGACCGCAACGACAGACATTTTGGGCAGGGTTTGGGTTGCGTATTACACCACGGCACCTGGGACGTTTGGGACTCGCCGTTCTCGCGGTCGTGGCTTGTGGACTCGTCGGCGAGTGGGTGATGGGCCGGATTGCCGAACCGTTGAATCTGGTCAGCCATTGGACCGAGTGGTTCGATGCCGACTTGGTGTGGGGGGCGCCGTCAACACTCGCTGTCAGTCTGATGGAATATGTGCTCTTCGCGCCGGTCTTCGAAGAACTGGCGTTTCGCGGCTTGTTGTTCGGTGTCCTTCGACGCCGCTATCAGTGGGGGCCCGCTGCCATGCTGAGCGCGGCGCTATTCGCCCTCGCGCATGGCTATGGGTTGATTGGCTTCCTCAGCGTGTTTTGGAGCGGTCTTATTTGGGCCTGGGCCTACGAACGAACCGGCAGTTTGTGGCCGGGCATGATCGGCCACGCCATCAACAACCTACTCGTCTGTCTGAGCGTCATGGCGCTCTTGCGAAGCTGACAAACTTGCATCTCTGCGCCTGTTCGCGCTTCGCTCGTCACTGACTCCCGCCCGCCAACCTGCCTCGTCATACTTGCTCGGATTTCCACGATCACGTGTGTCAGCTAAATCGGGAGGGCCACCGTGCTTGGTCTGGTGTCGACTCGGCGTGGGTGAGTTACATGGCTTTGTGGGCCGTGACGATGAGAATTTGGGCCGGTCGCTGGCTCTTATTCCGCCAGCAGTGCCGGCTGCCGGGGGGAATGCTGGCTGCATCGCCTCGCTTGAGGTCATGGACCTCCTCTTCGAGGGTCAATTCGACGGTTCCCTTGAGGATGACTGCCAGTTGTTCTGCCTGCCGAACGTAGGGTTTTGACCCGCTCGCTCCTCCTGCCTGGATCGTAATGACCATGGGCTCCAAACGGCTGTCTTTGGCGAAAGGCCCGAGGGCTTCAATTTTTGCACGGGACCACTCACTCTGTACCACCGAACGTGCATTGGATCGGATAATGGCGGGTAAGGGCGGGTCCACGGCCCTAAAGAATTCTCCGAGGGTGACCCCTAGCGCAGAGGCGATTCGTTCGGTAGATGCGATGGAAGGCGAAGCCTGGCGCAGCTCGATTTGCGAAATGAAACTGGGTGAGAAGCCGCATTTATCGGCGAGCGTCCGCACAGAAAGATGGAGAGTTTTTCGCAAGTGACGAACAAGATCTCCGACGTGCACCTCAGTCTTGGATGGGGAGGGCTTGGTGTGCCTGGTTGGTTTCTTCGGTAGAGTGTCATCCATCGATGGCTCGCGATCCGGAACCCGCAAGGTGGCGCACGTT
>JBDTWG010000023.1:0-19170 GCA_040006855.1 Nitrospira sp. | reverse complement strand
TTGGCTCGTGTCTATGTCGAAGCGTTTCAGGTGACCGGTGATACGAATTATCGTCGTGTAGCCTGCGAGACATTGGATTACATCCTGAAGGAAATGACGTCGCCTGAAGGAGGGTTTTACTCCGCAACGGATGCCGACTCCGAAGGAGTCGAAGGAAAGTTCTTCGTCTGGTCTCCCGAGGAAATCCGCGCGGTCGTCCAAACCGATGAAGATGCCCGTCGCTTCTGCGCCTACTACGATGTCACGCCGGCCGGAAATTGGGAACACCAGAATGTGCTGCATACGCCCAAGCCCATCGAAGCCGTGGCGAAGGAACTAGGGATCGCCGTTGAGGAGTTGCAGGAAACCATTGCACGGGGCAAGCCGATGATCTATGCCGCGCGCGCCAAACGAATTCCCCCCGGGCTCGACGACAAGGTCATCACGGCATGGAACGGGATGATGATCAGCGCCATGGCGGAAGCCGGGCGTGTGTTCGATGTGCCACGTTATCGTGACGCGGCTCAGCGCGCGTCCGACTTTCTTCTCGGCAGACTCTCGAAACCGGACGGCCGGCTCCTGCGCACCTATCGGGCAGGCACGGCCCATCTGGACGCCTATCTCGAAGACTATGCCTATTTCGCCGAGGGTTTGATCGAGACCTATGAAGCCGGCGGCGAGGAGCGCTATCTACTGGCGGCCGTCCGACTGGCGGAACGGATGTTGGCGGATTTCGCGGACGGCAAACATGGCGGGTTCTTCACCACGGCCACGGGCCACGAAGCCTTGATCATGCGCAGCCGTGAAGGACCGGACGGAGCCACGCCGAGCGGGAACGCGGTGGCCGCATCGGTCTTGGCCAGACTCTCGTACCACGTCGACCGAGATGACTTCCGTCAAGCAGCCGCTGCGGCCGTTCGAGCCTATGGGAGGCAGATTGCGCGATATCCCAGAGCCTTTGCCAAGAGCCTTCTCGTGGTGGATCTTCTGACCAGCGGTCCGGTGGAGATCGCCTTGGTCGGCTCGCCCAAGGATTCCGGCACGGCATCCTTGCGCGCCGCTGTGAGCCGCCTCTATCTCCCCAATCGTATGCTGGCGCACCGTGTTCCGTCGCAGACCGCGACCACCCATCCATTGTTGCAAGGTAAAACGTTGGTCGGCGGCAAAGCGGCGCTCTACGTCTGCCGCAACTTTGCCTGTCGGCAGCCGATCACCGATCCGGCGGACCTCCCTGCCCTTCTCACTCCTCAGGAACCTGGATCTTCTTCGCCGACCGTCTCAGAGCAAAAGGTGTTGGGCGGAACGTTGTTACCTGGCGCAGCCACCATCCAAGGCACGGCGGCCTATGCGGCGCGGAAGATTCATGAGACATCGTCGACAGGTTCCCTCGCAAAAGGTTTCGGGCTATTCGGCGCGACCGGTCTCACGGTGAGCCGCCTTGGATTCGGCACCTATCGAGTGGGGCAGCGTGAAGCCGAACAGCGCGAAGCGTTGGTCAAGGCGCTGCGCATGGGCTGCAACCTGATCGACACGTCGACCAATTATATGGACGGTGAGAGCGAGCAACTCGTGGGGGCAGTGCTGCAAGAGATGATCAGGACCGGCGAGGTGGCCCGCGAGGAAGTCATCGTCGTGTCGAAAATTGGTTATGTACAAGGCCAGAATCTTGTGCAGGCCCAAGCCCGGGAAAAAGCCGGCAAGCCCTATCCTGATATGGTGAAGTACGGGGAGGATATCTGGCATTGCATCCATCCTGATTTTTTGGCCGACCAACTGACGCAGTCGCTGGATCGGCTGGGGCTGGCGACGTTGGATGTGTGCCTGCTCCACAACCCGGAATATTTTCTCTCCCACGCCACCCGTCTCGGCAGCACAGACGCACCTGATGTGTCTGCGTTGCGCGAGCAATTCTATGCGCGCCTCCAGCTGGCCTTCGAGTATTGCGAGACACAAGTGCAAGCCGGTCGAATTCGCGCCTATGGTGTGTCGTCGAATACGTCCACCGCAGCCCCGGATGATGTTGGTGCCACGTCGCTGTCGCGCATGGTCGCGGCGGCCAAGGCGGCCGCCCAAAAAGTCGCAGGTTCTACTCATCACTTTGCCCTGTTGCAATGCCCCATGAATCTGTACGAATCCGGCGCAGCCCTCATACGCAACACCGGTCCTGGTCAGGGCCGCACGCTGCTGGAAGAAGCCATGCATGAAGGCATCGCGGTCATAGTCAACCGCCCGCTGAATGCCATGCCCTCGCAACGAGGCGGCGTCGTACGTCTGGCAGATGTGCCGGCGCAGGCATCGCAGGGAGAATTCGATGCGCAGCGGCAGAGGGTTGCGCGATTGGAAGAGGAATATCGGAAGGATCTCGCGCCGGCGGTGGCCCATAGCGGACAAGGCATGGTACCGAGCGACTTCTTCCGATGGGCTGATGAGCTGGGCCGCATCCGCACCCAGGTGCAAGGATTGGAACATTGGGAACAGATCGAACAACAGATGATCGCGCCGCACGTCAATCAGGTCATGCGGGCGCTCTCCGAGGCCTTTACTGGCACCGTGGCCGAACAGTGGGAAGCCTGGCGTGATCGCTATGTGCCGGAACTGCTCGCTCTGCTGAAAGTGCTGCAGTGGGAGGCCGCCGAGCGGAGCCGGCTGCGGGCCGAGGACATGCATCGCACGGTGAACCCATTGTTGCCCGAAGGCACACGAAACGCCTCGCTGTCACAGAAGGCGCTATGGATTCTTGCCAGCACCCCGGGGGTGACTGCCGTATTGAATGGCATGCGCCTGCCGGCCTATGTCGATGATGCGCTGGAAATCCTGCGTTGGGACCCTCTGCCGGACCCGCGACGGGTCTACGACCTCTGCGCCGCGAAGAAGTAACTTGCCTCGTTCGCGTGATTTGATTATTCTGTGCCCCGTAGAATCCACGAACTTCAATTTCCCCTGGAGGTCTTCATGATTCGTTTCCGTCCGTGTGTCCTACTGGGACTTCTTGCCGTCGCCGGGCCTGTGTTTCTTGACGGCTGTGCAAGCAAATCAGGAACGAGCGGAGGGAGTACCGTGACGGTGCCGAAACCTCGCGTGGAGGAGCGTGTTGCGGCGGCTCCCGTGCAGGAAATCGCTCCGCCACCTGAGGCGGCGCCGGTTCCGCTTCGATCCACCGAAATGGCCGCTCGCAATGCCACCGGGGAGCAGAATATTCCGTTTCCCGACGTGTTGTTTGATTTCGATCAATACGTGTTGCGGGACGATGCTCTCACGGCCGTTGAGGATAATGCCAAACGGCTCAAGGATCATCACGTGACCAAGGTGGTCTTGGAGGGGCGCTGTGATGAAATCGGCACCGCAGAATACAATCTGGTGCTGGGAGAACGGCGAGCGCTCTCAGTGAAACGCTATCTTGAATCGCTGGGGTTCAGCACACTGCAAGTCGATGTCACCAGTTACGGCAAGGATCGCCCGTTGTGCCTGCAGCATAATCCCGTCTGTTGGCAGAAGAATCGCAGTGTGCATTTCATCGTAAAAGACTAACTCTGCTCCAACCCTCTCCGACTGCTGCGGCATGGGCAGCCTCGCCCATGCCGCGCGTTCCTCGGCGAATCCTTCGCTTCTCGTATCCCAATCTCACTACGTAACACATAATTGACCGAATCGTGACGCGAACGGAATCCTGCTGCAGTAGTCTGGAAAGCAGAAACTCCCGAACATCCGGACGGCACAAAGGAGCCTCAGAACATGGTGCGACCGGCTAGTCTCCTGTCAGGGTTTGCGTTATTGACCCTCGCCTCCATGCCCGTCATGTATGCGATTCGGACGCTCATCGGCATGAAGCGAAAAGAGCTCTATCCCCTGCTGCGAATCCGTCTCGCCGACGGGTCTCATAGATCTGTCACCAAGACCGGGGCAAGCCTGGGGTGTTGGGGAATAGGAAGAATGATGGCCGGTGGCAATTGAGCAGCCGGTCCTGGTAAGCGCGGTTTAACATAATAAGGAGGTGCAGATGGTCACGATCAGTCAACTGATGACCCGAGATCTCGTGAAGGTTCAAGTCGGTACGTCCGTGGACAAGGCCGCGAGGATGATGAGTGAATGCAAAGTCGGCAGTGTGTTTGTCGAGCAAAACGAGCGACTTGTGGGCATCGTGACGGAACCCGACATCGTCCGGAAAGTGGTGGGAGAGAGTCGTCAGGCCTACCACGTTCAGGTTGAATCCATCATGAGCACGCCGGTCATCGGGATCGACGAGCGCCGTCCCATCACCGAGGCTGCCGATCTCATGCAGCAACACGGAACGCGGCATCTTGCTGTGATGAAAAGCGGAGCGATTGTCGGAGTGTTATCCGTGCGGGACCTGTTACAGCCGGTCTCGGTGGATGAATTTTAGGCCTTCTTCCGAATAAGCCTTCTCCCCCCTCGCCTCATTGGCGAAAACGATCCGACCCCTCCTGTGGCGAGAACATCGTCACAGACAAGGGTGTCGGGTTCAGCGATTCCTTCTCCTGTCCGCATCCCACATCCATGCCAGGATGACGAAGTCGTTTTCAGGCTAAAGTTAACAATTCTGTAACACGACGGTCACTGAGGGGCAACAGTGTTTCCCTACCCTGTACGTCGTGATTTCTTACGATCGGTAGGAGGCTATTTGCATGCTCCGGCAATCTCATGCGGCTGTGTCTGAGAACGTTAGTGGAATTCCCCGACAGCTCTGCAGGGCTGTTCTCGTGGGTATTCTATTCGTATGCGCTGGTTCACCCGCGTATAGCGAGCAAGCAGGCCCTCTTTCTGCGGTGATGCCGGATGCGCGGCTTGCCAGCTACAGTCCAGGAGCACAGGTTGTCGGAACCTTGAAAATTCGTGGTTCTGATACGATGTATCCCTTGCTGACCCGTCTCTCGACAGAGTTCCGTCGGCGTCAGCCTTTGGTATCAATTGATGTAAAAGGCGGAGGTTCGGCGAAGGCTCTCGCGGATTTCCTTCGAATTCCGGCATCGGAAAAGGCCAAGGAGGAGAAGGCAGGTCAGACATTTGTGGTCAGTAGTTCACGTGAGCTGATACCTTCCGAGATCAGGCAATTTTCCACCGGCCATGGGCATGACCCCGTTGGGATTCCAGTGGCAGTCGATGCCGTAGCGATTTACGTGCATCGGGACAATCCGATCGAGGGTTTGACGCTCGATCAGGTTGATGCGATCTTTTCACTCTCGCGGAACCGTGGGTATCCGGTCGAGCTGGGAAGTTGGGGACAATTGGGCCTCTCTATCGGTTGGCAGAACGCCCCGATTCGGACATTCGGCCGGGATCGAAGGTCCGGCACCCGAACATTTTTCCAGGAGCACGTGCTGGCGGGAGGAGAATTCAAATCGTCGATACAGGAGGAGCCGGGCGCGGCTTCTGTGACGTTGGCACTGAGTCAGTCGCCCCTGGGAATTGCATTCAACGGATTGGGTCTACACTCGAGCATGGTTCGGATAGTCCCGCTGACGGATAAAAAAGACACGTCCTTCGTGGCTCCATCCGATGCAACGATTGCCGACCAGACCTATCCGCTCAGGCGGGTACTGTACCTCTATTTCGACACCTCTTCAGTTGCCTCCCTCAATCCTGTGGCGAAGGAGTTCGTGTCCTTCATTGCCAGTCGAGAAGGTCAAGAAGCTGTGATCAGAGCAGGGTTTTTCCCCCTCCCAATGACCCAGATAGAACTCACCATGGCGGCCGTTGCTCGATCAACCTCCGAGGCACATTGATCTGCAGAGGCCAGCGCGACACTCGTATATCGATTGAGGGCGAGGCGACCCGTAGAGTGTTACCGGTCCGATACACAGAAGGAATTCTCCTCCAAGGGTTCATATCCTCCACCCGCGTTATAGGGAAATTCGGCGATTTCTTTGCCCCCCGTATTCCAAATGTGAAGACATTGGGCGGTTAAAGAGGGAAGGCTTCGCTGGACCTCATCCACATTGACAGGTTGCGACTGTTCGGTAACCCCGATCACCATCAGACGATTGCCTGGCCGCAGAGATTTGGGAGCAATGGTGCCTGAATAAAAAATAGCAAATTCGCCGGCCCTTTTCCCGCTGTCTCTCGGACCATACGCGGGCCGCTCAACCACCGGTAGCTGCGCTGCAATAATCACGAGCCCATCATTCCCTTCATTCACCTGAACGATCCGACCACCCAGTTGCACCTTTCGCCCAACAGTGGCTTTGGGCAGAACCCGCCAGGCGTTAAAGTCGAAGTGCGTATCGGCCCCATTCGTGATTTCCGGCGGGAAGGCCGTCACTGGTCCACAGGCGTTCAGCGAAAAGAGAGCCATGATCAGCAGCAATCCGTACCCAGGTTTCATTGGTCTGTACCTTCTATACGGCCTATACGGCTTCATCGCAGCGCCGGCCGGCACGTGACCTGTCAGAAACAAAAACTTCTGCTTACATAAACCTGACCTGAAATTGTACCAGGAATGCGTTTTGCGCGAAGGAGTCGAACGTCGCATCATAGGGAATCCCTGGTCCGTTACCCTGGTGGTGCCGAAACTCATAGTTGAACTGAATCTTCGATTGAACTTTCGGCGGAAAGTTTTCGAAATAGTAGGTCAGTCCTACGATCGTTCGCGTGTACAGATCGTTTGATGTGCCCGTACTCGGATCGAATTGTTCATACATGACAGTCGGTTCCCAGTTCTGAAAAATGCCGTCGGAGATCAGGTACTTTCCCAGGACGTACCAGGTCCGCCTCTGGACGCCAGGAGCGCCGGAGCCCCCACAGATCGCTTGGTCCAGACAGGCGCCGTTGGCGGGCCGACCGACGGTGGTTTGGTTGGCTCCATCGTGCCCCTGCCACCACTCGCCCTGGACCATCAGACCAGGGATAATTCTTGAGGTGTAACGAAAGTCTAAGCCATATCGGTCAAATGTTCCTTTTCCGCGCCCGTTAATATTGGTGTTGGCGTTGTTGGATTCCCCCTGAATGGTCGTGAAGCTGATCCAGGAGATGTCTGACCCGAATAGTCGGACTCTCGTGTAAAAACTCTTCGGGGCATTCGCGCCGGTGGCATTGGCATGAAAGTTATTGTTGTTCATGATACCTGCGACGTATTCCAACCGGTTGAAAAGCCGCCCGCGTACATCAACGAAAAAGTCTCGTTCTTGAAGAAAGTCGATGGCTCCGGCTGTGCCGGTGCGGTTTCCGTTGCCGCTTCCGACAGACGTCAGGTAGGGCGAACTGATGATGTCACGCAGGCCACCGGAGGTTTCAGTAAATATTCCGAACGGCATTCTGAAGATGCCGAAGCGAAAGAAACCGATATAGGGAGCCAGTGATTGAAAGGGACGAAAATCTATGTAGGATTCTCGAAAGAAAGTGGCTGCAATCGGTTGGCCGGTTGCAGCACCGCTTCCCCCTGTGGGTGTTTCACGTCCTAGGCTGATACTTTGAAACTCGAACAGCGCATGCCACCGTGGGAGGCTCTCATTGATTCTCCCCCAAAAAATGATTTCCGAACGTCGAATGGAAAAATTATCTTGGCTCTTTCCTTCCGGGACATGGGCATCCTGATGTGTATAGAGCCATTGCATGGCATTGAGACCAAAGTTCACTTTATCCCTCAAGATCGGCAGCAGCTCCGTCCTATTTTTCCAGTCTTCGATGGCATCGATGCGCCGTTCCCTCTCATCCAATCGGTATTCTTGCTCGGCACGGATTTGAATCCATTCGTCCATGGTAATCGTGCCTTTTTGAAGCAGGAGATCTTCCATGGAAATTCCGCCTGGACGGAACTCAACCCCTGCCGTTCCAGGCGTACGATCGGGGGACGGCGCCTCAACGCCCTGTCCGACGATATTTCGTTCGGGCTTGGGCTGCGGCCTCTGAGCCGTGGGCGAATCTTGCGCAAATGAGACCGTTGAAAACATCGCAAGGAGGGCGACTCCTGCCGCGCAGATCCATGAATGCCCTGGAGGCATGTTGATCATCCCGATTCTCCTCTTGCTGGGACAGCTACGATGTCCAAGTGAGCCGCCGATAAGGGTGCGAATATATTACAGATTCAAAAATAATATAAGCGGTTATCCATAGGTTGGACCCAATGCACAGAGCTGTACGGGGAATGTATCAGTGTAGGGCGATGAGGAAGTCAGCCGGGCGGTGGTGCGCGCAATACAGAATGACGGAGAAATGATCGGAAATGGAGGCGGTAAAGATCGGAAGGAGGAAAGCGGATATTATTCGGTTAACATTTTATAGCCCACCCCTCGGACGGTAATGATGAAGCGAGGTTTTGATGGATCTGGCTCAATTTTCCGTCGCAGCGAATGGATGTGCACGTCGAGGGCATGTTCTTCCAGGGCATAGTCTTCACCCCACACGCGATTGAGGAGTTCCTGGCGTGACAGGACGTGGCCAGACGAGAGCAGCAGTTGGCGTAGGATTTCAAATTCCTTGTTCGTAACGAGCTTCACCTCGCCTGCTACCGTTACTTCATATCGAGCCACATCCAGCATGAGAAGGCCGGCTCTGAGCACCGAACTGGGATGATGTTCTGATGTTTTTCGTCGAAACATCGCACGGATTTGTGCGATCAACTCTCGGTACCGATCTGAACAGAATACAAGATCGTAGCCTTTTTCAAGATCGTGGATATGGTCCTCCTCGGAGAATTGATGCTCGGCTGGAAGAATGGCAATGAATGGGATGGTTCGAAGCCTTGTTTGCTTGCGAACTTGCTCAATGATGTCCAGCCGACGATCGATGAGAGCCAATGACAGCGGGTTGCCATCGTGAAGGTGAAGGCCTGAAACTGAGTCGGCGATGACGACGGAATACCCGTTGCGCACCAGTAACCTTTCAATGGTCCCGGCGAAACCCTTATCCAAGGTGAAAAATGCAATGGAAGGATTCGCCTGCGGTTTGGGGTCTTCCGCAATCTTAGGGGCGTCGATTCCGCTCATTGAGGGGCGTTGGAAGGATGCAGATTGTCCGGACATAAAGCTCTTTATAGATGATTGATTAGGACACTGCTCGAGTCATGGCTGAGTAGTGATATGAGGGATATCACGTGGCAATTCAGATCCGTCCCGCCACGCCAAGCATTCGCTTGACGTGGCTGAGCGCTACACGTGAAAAACGGAATCGTTCAGTGCTTCGGCACACAAGAAGTGGTCTCGGGAAGCGGTGAGTTCCCTCCTCCGACACTTTCTTTGAATTCAGCGATTTCTGTTCTTCCGGTCTGCCAGATATGAATACAGTCTGCCACCAAATATGGCTCCGTTTTCGGTGCTCCATTGACGACGACAGGTTTCCGGCCGCTCGTCGTCCCGACCATGACGAATCGATTCCCGTTTCTGAGCGTTTCCAGTGGGAGGTCGGCCGGGTACAAGAATGCAAATTCATATTCTCCCTTTCGGTTGCCGCTATCAGTGGGTCCGTACACGGGATGCTTCACGATGGGCAATTGTTCGGCAACGATCAGCACGCCCTTGCTGTCTTTGCTGACCTGAACGATCCGTCCCCCGAGCTCTACCTTTGTGCCCGAAGCTGATTTACCGCCCGGGTTGCTGGGTGAGGCTTCTCGCCACGCGGTAAAGTCGAATGTCGGAGCCACTTTATCTCGCACTTCGGCAGGAAATGGAGACTTACTGGAACAGCCTGCGAAGAGGGCGGGAAGTGCGACTATCAGGCCCATCATGAGATACGGTGTCTTCATAAGAACTCCTTTGTAAAAGTTAAATGGCGTGACGTATACACTCTGGTGAGGACGGCCTCACAAAATCTTCACATGTGTGAATCTTGCTGGACCTCAGCCGCTATGTTACATTCGTGTTAACGAATGATTGAGTTCCTGTAACATCGACCCGTAGCCGAGGAGGTGCATGATGAAATCACTCGCTCTTGGTTTCGCGCTAGTTGCGGGGCTTACAGCGGCCGGATGCTCGACTCCGTCGCTCTTTCCTCCGGATGCGACCAGCAATCTGGTCCCTTCTGAGTTCGGCGTGGTCCAGGCTCAGCCAGACGTCTTCAAGGGACGCGTGGTTCAAATGGCGGGACGCATCGTCGGAGTCGAGGAGTCTGCCGACGGTTTCCTCATTCGAGCCCAAGAGCTTCCTTTTCAGAAACACCCGGCCTATGGACCGGCGGAAACCGGTAAACCTACCCCTGAATTTGCCATCGCCTATCGTGGAAAACTCGACCCCAACGCGGTCTGGTACGGTAACAAACTGGTTGTGCTGGCGGTTGCGCAGGGTTCTCAAGACATCACCGTGGATGGAGCCGTGCGATCCGAGCCTTTTGTGGTGGCGAAATGCATGCATGTGTGGAAAACCGGTGAGTATGGCTCCTACGGGATTGCGGACTTTCCTCACACCACTGACGGTTATTACCCGCTCGAGCATCAAACTTACTGCGTGAACTAAATTCAGAGGGGGCACAGATGCGATCTGCTGTGTCCCCTCTGATACTCCCCTCGTGAGCGCAGGCGACCATCTGAACCCACACGTTTACAAATTCGGCGAATCGATTTGAGCTAGAAGTCTGCTGAATCGGCAGGCCGGAACGTAGCCAGCATGGCATGAGCTGTCGTAATCCTCTAACGCTCCCGCCTTGTCACCCAGCATCGATCGGGCCACACCTCGATTGTAGTAGAGCACCTGATCGCCGACGCCCATCGCGATGGCGCGTGAGAAGTCGCGTTCTGCCCCTTCGAATTGTCCAATCAACATGGCGACGAGCCCCCGGCTTTGATACACAGCGGGGAGTGATGTATTCAGTCTAGCGGCGTGGTCCAGATCGGTCTTGGCCTGATCGAAGTTCTGCTGCAAGGCATGGACTACGGCACGATTCGCATAAATCGTTGCATCCTGACTGTTCATTCCTGCCGCCGCATTGAAATCCTGTAAGGCTTCGTCTAATTGGCCGAGGTGACGATAGGTCTTCCCACGATGATTCAGGACCAATGCCGACGGCGGTCCCACATGAAGGGCGGCATTGAATGAGGCCAGGGCCTTGTTGTACTGGCCCGATTCCAAATATATGACTCCTAGATTACTTTGGTGAAGCGGCTGATTCGGTGCGAGACGAATGGCTTCTGAAAAATCCCGTTCCGCCTGTTCTTTCAAACCTTGCGAGTTATAGAGAAAGCCCCGCGCATTCCAGGCTTCAGCATTGTTTGGTGATACGGCAATAGCCTGTGATGCCATCTCCATGGCTCGGTCGAGATGCCCTTGTTGAAACTGTACCTGGCATTGGGATAAGAGGCGGGCCGTGGGATCCTGATTGGCCGCAGTCACAGGGGTGGTTGAACATCCCCACAGCATGGCGATGTGTACACAGACTCCGAGACCGGCCCAATAACGTCCTGGGATTGCGCGCATGCTCTCCTCCTATACAGTGGATGCGTCAGAATAACTGACAGGAGGATAAGACTCGCCTGTTACCAGGGACCCAACGTGATGTTAAATGCGCGTTAACTATTCTGAGGGCGGTTTGCGGGAAGGTTTTCGGTCGAGGGAGGGTTTGGCGTTCTTTTGTGCCTTCAAGTCATCACGTAGGCGTCGAAGGTCTTCTTTTAACGCATCGAGTTCCTTCGTCTGCTGTTCAACTTGCGTGCGTAACTGCTGATTAGAGCTACCAAGCTCCTCTATCTGTTGGGGAAGATCCTTGCTTTTGTTCAATGCAGGCCCGGCGACCTCTTTCGCTTGAGACGAGGTCGGTGCTGCTGCCGGAGTTATGATGGTGGGCGGTTGTTTGGCGGTACTGTGATTCCCCCCCAATGCGGCCAGCACATCTCGCACATTCAAAGAAATATGCACCTTCTCAAACGAGTCCCAGCGCGGTTCGTTGCTCTCCGGGACGGAGGCCGCTTGCGCAGGCCGCATTACCCAGAGTTTCATGCCTTTTGTATCGCGAGGGTCGCGTTGTTCCCCTCCTCCGGGATCGGACTTCTGAAAACCATAATGGTCCCAGAGAATAACATGGAGATAGTCATCGCGAAGAAACATGCTGCCGGCGGTTCGGTCCGTGTCGTAGCGTGCATTCGGATTCTGCAATGAAAAAAAGACTCGCTCACGCGGACTGGCCTTACCAAACGCCTTTACGAACGGTTCTGCCAGGCTCATCAGTTCAGTCCCGGTAAATACTGGCTTGGGATGAGGTGTTTCAAAAATGCCGAAGATAATCCCGCTCCAGCCCGATACTTCCAGTGAACCCAATAGCGTCCGTACTTCATCTGTCGTGATCTGAGCTGGATGACTGTTCAAGATCGGAGGAATTGTGTCGTCATTGGTCGTGTGATCGGATTCGACGCCAATCTGTATCCCCTTGGCCTCGTAAATAGTACGTTGGTTCAGCGGGCCGACACATCCCGTCAGTTCCAAGAGGCTGCACCAGGCAATGCAGAATATAGTCACCAACGTGCTTATGGAGTTCCTGGAGCTGCCACGGGCACGAAAAAGATGAGGGCGAACCAACCTTGTAGGAGGTTTGCTAGGCACGATTGCAGGCATACGAACGATGTTCAATGCGTCCTCAATATCTGAAGGGTTAGATGGACGAGGCTACGTCAATGCAGACGAATTACTTACAGACGAATTGTAGCCCCCATTGCTTTTCTCGGGAAACTTGCCCATCGCTAGATATTTGCCCTTTCCATGTCTGATCTACGTCCCGACTGATCCGTGGAATTTGTCCTTCTTTGGATACTCGGTAGCCGCCAGGGCACTTCGCCTCAAGGAGGCGAAGTGCATCCCGGCGGCTCGTCGAGGAGAGCACATCCTGGTCTTCGAAATACGGATACACAACTATGCCGCCGTTTTCCGATTCAGTGAGCAGTTTGGCTGAGGAGCCGCAGCCTAGCATCAGCAGAATGAGACAGCAGGTTGCTACTGGGAGACCCTTACGACTGAATGTAATGCCTATTCGTATCAAATAGGGAATGATGGCGCCCTGGTCCTTTCGTTTAACCGACTCGATCTATTGATATCGAATTTGGAATTGTACCAGAAACGCGTTTTGAGCAAAGGCATCGTTGTTAGCCACAGTCGTACCTGGTCCCGTTCCTTGATGATGACGGAATTCATAGTTGAATTGCACCTTGCTTTGAATTTTCGGAGGAAGATTCTGAAAATAATACGTGAGTCCCACGATGGAGCGAGTGTACATGTCGTTCGACACTGTGGTGTTGGGGTCAAACTGTTCATACATCACGACTGGTTCCCAATTCCGGAAGGGTCCGTCAGAAATTAGATACTTAGCTAGGACATACCACGTGCGTCGTTGGGTGCCTGGAGCTCCGTCTCCTCCGCACGCCGCTCTGTCGAGACAAGCCCCTTGAGCTGGCGTGCCGACGACTGTTTGGTTGGCGCCATCGTGCCCCTGCCATACTTCCCCTTGAATCATGAAGCCTGGAACGAGTCGCGACGTGTACCGAAAATCCACCCCATAGCGATCAAACGCCCCTTTGCCACGGCCATTAATAGCAGTTCCGGTATTATTACTCTCTCCGGAGAGCATCGTAAAGCTGAGGAAGGAAATGTCTGTCACCATGTAGCGGAGACGGCCATACCCTACCTTGGGTCCGTTGGCGCCAAAGGAGTTGGCTTGGTAGTTATTGTTGTTCATGATCCCGCCCACGTATTCCAAGCGGTTAAACAGCGTTCCCCGGGCATCGATGAAAAAATCTCGCTCATGAATGAATTCAATCGCTCCTCCCGTACCTAGGGTATTGATTCCTCCACCGCCGACTGAGGTCAGATAGGGTGAGCTAATCACGTCTCGAAGACCTCCTGAGGTTTCTGTGAAAATGCCCCAAGGCATCCGGAAAATACCCATCCGAATAAAATTGAGATAGGGTGCGATCCCCGGGAGCGGCCTATAGTCGATGTAAGACTCTCGGAAAAAGGTGGCTGAACCCGCGGTGCCGGCAGCCTTATTGGCACAATTGCCGGCAGGGGAATTGGAACAATCCGGTGTGCTGGACGTGAGTCCAGTACTCTGGAACTCATACAGGACGTGCCATTTTGGCAAATACTCGTTAATTTTTCCATAGGCCAGCAACTCGGATCGCCGGATAGAGAAATTATCTTGGCTTTTTCCTTCGGCAACATGAGCGTCTTGATGGGAATATAACCATTGCAGCGCATTTAATCCGAAGTTCACCTTATTGCTAAGAGAGGGAAGTCTTTCGATCGTGCTTTTCCATTCTTCCATGAGGCTTACTCTTTTATCGAGATTGGCAACGTTGTCCTCTGTCGTAGGACTCGATAATGAGGCCTCCGGCCCTTGAGCGACGGCCGGCTGGGTGTCTGTCCCCGGTGGCGTTTGCGCCAACGCGTGGGCGTTCATGAGTAGAGCGGTGACGAGGACCGCGATACTCAGAATAGATCGACTCGGCTGGTTGTACATGAACGTCCTCCTTCAAAGTTTAAGATGAACAGTGAATCAATGTTCCGGACAGCGAAGTTTCTCTGGCTGATTCTGATACAGTGGTTGAGTAACGGCCTCTTCAGCGCTGTGTTAGGTTCGCGTAAACTCGTGATAGCGATTGGCGGAATGTTTGCGCCATGATCGCGCCAATACGTAGGCGCGTGTGAGACCCCGCTCCTTTGTTGCGGTCGTTTCCTCACAAGGATCCTGTTCGTAAGCGATAACCCACACCCCAAATCGTTTCCGCGATACCCGGTTGGGCATCTCCGGAGCGAAGCTTGTGTCGTAACTTCGCCATGTGCACATCGACTGTCCTGAGTGCCACGAATGTCTCCTTGCCCCACACCTGGCTGAGCAGTTCCTCCCGGCGATAAATCTTGCCGGGATGCAACGCCAACACCCACAATAGGTCGAACTCTCGCGGGGTGAGATGAACCGGCCGATGGTGTACCCTCACCTCACGACGAAGCCGATCGATCATGAGCGGGCCAACCGTCAGTCGGACGGCACCTTCCTGACCCGCGGACTGAGAGCCTTTCGTTTGACCATGCGTAGGGACACGAGAAGGAGTTCTTTTAGGAGGCATACGCAGTCGTCGAAATATTGTGACTTTCTGTGTGGGCGATGAATCCGATCGCCATGTGCGATTTTTCTCACTTCTCATGAAAAATGAAGGACTGTTCTCTATCGCGATGGGGTTCCTGCTCCATCAGGGAAAGATTAAGTATTTGTTAATTTTCTTTGGGCAGACGCGTCGGGGAGGATTACGAGTCTGTAATGGAGCGGGGAACCACGAGGAGGAGGATGTGCTGACACTATGAATGGAAGGCTGATTGCCTGGGAGCGAGAATCTCTCGTTTAAGCGGTGGCGAACTGAATTGTCGAGAACAATAAAAGTGTTACAGGGTCATGATGTAGTCGTGAACTCGATGGAACAGAGCCTGAATACATTTCACGTAGCGTCTGTATTTGCCCAGTGGACTCATTACCTTAGCCAGGAGGACTATGAATGCCGCCCGCGGACCTCTTGATGTCAGCGCCATCGAATGGAACATTTCAAGTGGCACTGGTTGTCCTCGTTGGTCTTTTTATGGGGTTGTGGTCTGCGATGACCGGAAAGGGGCCAAAACGCATTATGCTCAATATAAATCGCTTTCTGTGCGCATGGCCTCCACGAATGTTCTGCTTGCTGGGAATCATTGAGTGCTGTCGTCGGTAGTGACAGGTTTTCCGTCTTTTCTCCGGCAACCACACGCCTCTATCCGAGCAGTACACTGTCTCCCAGTATGCCCTGCTATTGATCGCTGTCTTTGATTAGGGCTTCCTCAGAGGACGGATTCGTCACCGAATCATGTCTCGCGTACTGATGGTCGGCGAACCTGTGGTCTCGCAACTACAGAAAGGGATGGGTGGCTATCTCGTCATGACGCGACGGGCGACGGGCCTGGCTGGTGGGCAAGATGGCGAAGTGTCACCGAAGGTGTTTCCTCCAAGGAAGGAGGTCTCTGACCGGATTTACGGTCGCCGTCGTCGGTGACAGCTGCCTAACACCAAGCTTATGTGCCGGTGCCGCCTGGAGGATCTGCCTGCGGTGCAGGTCCGGATCCGGGATCCCGGTCAGGTGCAGAGTCTGGTTCGGCTGGCAGTGTGTGGGCCAGCCGCAACTCCCGAAGCATGGCCCGCTTCTTGGTCTGGTGGGCCTGCATCCGCCGCAGGATATCATCCAGCACCTCCACCGCGCTCAGCACATGCGGGCCCTTGTTAAGCATGACGCACTCGGCACGGTCCCCCATCGCCGCGTCCGTGATCTCGGCGCGCGACGGCATCCCCTCTTTGGCCAAGGTTTCCAAGACCTGAGTCGCCCAGATTACGGGGACATGAGCGGCCTCGCAGATCCAGAGGATCTCTTCCTGAACTTCCGCCAGCCGCTCGAATCCGCATTCCACCGCGAGGTCGCCGCGTGCGATCATCACGCCGCAGCAGGGCGCCCGCATAGCCGTCAGCAACATGTCCGGTAAGTTTTCGAAGCCGCGGCGCGTTTCGATTTTCAGCACCACGGCAGGCTGCCGACTCCCCAGGCGCGCAAGGTGCTCTTGAAGCAACTCCACGTCTCGGGCGCTATTGGCAAAGGATAATTCAACGACGTCGGCGTGCTGGGCTACGAAGGACAAGTCTTCGAGGTCCTTGGCCGTCAGAGCCGTGAGCCGAAGGGCACTTTCGGGAAGGTTAATCCCCTTGTCGCTGCGGAGCTTTTCTCCCTGCAAGCGGGCATGGGTGATTCGGACGAGCACCTGGTTCGCCTCAACGTTCTCAACAATGCCCCCGATCTTGCCGTCGTCAAACCAGATCGCCTCCCCCGATCGGACGTCATCGAACACCTCTGGAATCGTGCAGCCGATCACGGCCGGGGCCAGTACCTGCCCACTACTGTCATGAGTCGCGGGGCGGCCTGGCTTGAGGTTTCGGGTCAGGATGAGCAGATCACCTTGCTGCAGAGGGATGGCATGCTCGGCAGGCGGTAACTCGCCGATGCGGGCCTCACGGTCGTCACCGTTCGCGATGCCGCGCTCGTGAAGCAGAATGGTGCCTGGCACGACGTAGGTCGTCTTGGTCGCCTCCGCCCAGCAGCCGTGATCGGTGACGTCAACAACCGTAAAGGCTCGTTTGGCGTCCCGGGCGTCGGTGAGCGTCACCTGTTCGTTTGGACGCAGGCGCGACAGCCACGTTGGGGGCACGAGAAGAGAAGCGTCTGCCGGTGAAGGGGACGGCTGGGGTAACGACTCTGCGGTGAGCCACACTCGCGCGGGCGCCCGGACCCGTCCGTAACTATCGCGGCGGGGACGAATCCGGACCACCGCCGGACCCGGCTCGAGTGGCCCGGTGCGCAGCTTCGGCCCCGCTAGGTCCATGACGACCTTGCAGGACCGCTCCAGCGACCGCTCCGCCCTTCTCAGGTGCTCAATCATCCGCAACCAGGCCGTGGCGTCGTCATGGGCGCAATTGATGCGCATGCAATTCATGCCCTGCTGGAGCAGGTTGTGAACAATCGCGTAATCGTCTGCTGCCTCGCTCGGCATGGTGACCATGATCCGGACCCCGCGCCCGCGGGTGGCGTGGCCCAACAGGCCTTCGGTGTGTTCTGTCAGTAGCCGCTCACCGCCGGTGAAGTCGATGACCGTTTCCTTCGGGGACGGCCGCTGGCAGGAGTCTCCCGTCAGGCGGTGCAGGACTTCCAGGACTGCGTCGACTGTGGCGAGGACGTGGGACTCGGCGCGTCCGAGGGAAGAAAGCCCCAGCGCCGCCAACCGCACCTGCAACGGGCGGAGGTCGTGACGCCGGAGGGCAAGGTAATGCAGGAGGTTTCGTGCGCTCTCCCGGTAGTTGGCATGCACCTCAGCGAGACGTGTACGAGACATGGCCGGATCAGTGACCATATCCTCCCGGATTGCCGTGAGCTCCCGGAGGAGGTCCTCTATGTCCGCGCGTCTCCGGTCAGCGGCGGTATTGGGGTATTCCATGATTGATTCGAAATACTATTCTGGCAGCAGATGAAATTTCTTGTCGACGGAGCAATGCCTGAGCGTAGGGTACTGCAGCGAGATTACAGGGGGATATCTTAGTTGTTAGGAGAGGGTAAATTCATCCGGCTCTCGTGACCACGAAGATCACGGAGAAGGGATGCTCCTGCCAACACGTAACTGAATTGTAATCTAGCCGTGAACGGGATGGAACAAGGCTCCTATACACTCATGGCATGGTATCTAATCCACAATGACCGGAAGGAGTCATTGGGCATTGTGCCCGATATGAATAGCCTCATCGACAACCACAAGGAGTCCTTACGCATGACATTCACGAATCTTCAGCCTCGCGTGCATCGTTTCTCTGACCTGGCGGCCCGAGTCATCGATACAGATCTCACTGAGTTATGGATGAAGGGAATCAAAGCGGTCTTGAGTCTCCTGATTCTGACGATTCTCATCGCGCTGACGGGCGGCGTGATCAAGACCTTCATGGATATCGGGTTGATGTTCAACGCACCGGTTGAAGTTGGTCTCCGGCAAATCATCGTCGATACGCTGATCCTGCTTGCGGTGGTCGAGGTCTTTAAGACCACCTTGACGTACTTCTCCGAGGGGCGCGTGAAGGTGACCTTCATCGTGGATACCATCCTGGTCGTCATGCTGACAGAGATCATTTCTCTGTGGTTCAAGGAGGCGGACCAGGTCAAGTTGCTGCTCTTGGGAGCGATTCTTCTAACATTGGTCGCCGTGCGGGTCGTGGCCGTACGTTGTTCCCCAGCCTATGGAGATGCCACCGTTAAAGGCACTGTGTGCGGCCGCGAGGAATTCTAGAGCCATGGTGGCGAGTTAACGCAGAATTGACACATCGCTGATGTCCAGGAGACATGACCGAGGCAAAGAATAGGGTGCGTAGGTAGTGTCTGTTTACCGGTTCTGCGAGCGGTCCGTTCCTCAAGGAGACAGGAAGTCCAACCAGGAGGAGTATCATGGTCCATCCATCTATCTCCCTCAAGAGTGAATCTCTCATCCTCGATTTGTTGCGCGTTCGGAAATCTTTGAGCCTGGAGCAGGTCGTCACCTTGCTTCCCGAGCTTACCTGGAACCAAGTATTCAAGACCATCGATGAGCTGAGCCGGAGAGGGAAGATCATTCTGCTTCGGAGAGGATTTCAGTACGAGGTCGAACGGACTTCAAGCAAAGCGCCTGCGCTGGTTTCTGTCGGCTGACTGGGGCCAGGAGATGCGGTGGTGTCTCTTGCTGC
>JBDTWG010000022.1:0-19420 GCA_040006855.1 Nitrospira sp. | reverse complement strand
GCGACGATTTGAAGCAATATGGCAGAAACACGTGCAGTGACGGTCACGTATTTCTCGAAAAGCTCGATCATCGGGCCCAGTAGCCGGTACCGCGTCTTTCAGTTCTTGCCCCATTTGGATGTCGAAGGGATCGCTTGCACGGTTGATCCGCTATTCGATGAGGCCTACTTCAAGATCTTGACGGTGCAGCCATCTGCGCTTCGGACATTGCTGAAAATGCCGTATGTCGTCGCTCGGTTTATCAAACGTGTGTGGACGCTGCTGTTTCTCGGTGATCGAGATCTTATCGTGATCGAGGGGCAATTGTTTCCGTACATGCCCTCTCTAGCTGAACGACTGTTGCGATGGGGGCGGTATCGAGTGGTGATCGAGATGGACGATGCGATTTATCTGACGCGGGGACATGGAAAGAAAATGTCTCAGTTGCTCTCGATGACCACAGGAGCCATTGTCGGAAATGAACAGTTGGCCTCTTATGCAAAACAGTTTTCGCCGCAGGTGTATGTGGTGCCGACGGTGGTGGATACGGACCGATTTATTCCGGGTGGACAACGATCTGCCGTTTCAGCCGATCACGCATCTGAAACCATCACGATCGTGTGGATGGGGTTGGCTTACAATTTGAAATATTTGAATGTGCTGGCGCCGGCCCTTCGTGCGCTTCAATCTCGATTCCGGATGACCCTTCGCGTGGTCTGTTCGGAACCGCCAGAGTTGTCGGGAGTCAACATTGAGTTCAGACCCTGGGACATGCAGAGGGAGGTGTCTGATCTACAAGATGCCTCGATCGGTGTCATGCCGCTTGAGGATACGGAATGGGCACGGGGGAAGTGCGGACTGAAGTTGTTGCAGTACATGGCCGTGGGCGTGCCGGCAGTCGCCTCGCCGGTCGGAGTGAACGGTGAGATCATTACAAACGGGGACAACGGGTTTCTTGCCTCCACCGAGCAGGAGTGGTACGACAGCCTCGAACGTCTCTGTCGGCTACCGCACCTGCGAGGGCAGATCGGACAAGCCGGACGTCGGACGGTGGAGGCGCGATACTCCTTGTCAGTCTGGGGCTCTCGGTTGGCGGAGGTGTACCGGGCCTTGGCTCAGGGCGAACCGGATCATGTGACCGAGTGCTGCGGCCATAGCCCTGCGCCCGGTCCTGGTCACCCGACAGGCCCGCGATGATTCTGCTCACCCTCACCTTCATGGTCGCCGCGACTCTGTCGATGTACGGCGTGCCGATGGCACGTCGCGCAGCCCTGAAGTTCGGCATCGTGGATAGGCCGGATGGCCGCCTCAAACATCAGCGTGAGCCGGTGCCCTATCTGGGGGGCGTGGCCATCTATCTCGCGTTTCTCGTGAGTTTAGTTTTTACGTTCGAGTTTCGACATGACGTGCTCGGCATCGTGCTCTCCGGGACGCTTATCGTCATGCTGGGTTTGATCGACGATTTCGGTGTCTTGTCGCCTGGGACGAAGTTGGCGGGACAACTCTTGGCGGTCTTCGTGTTGATCAAGAGCGGCATTCGCATTGAGATTGCATCGCTCCCGGATTGGATCGATATGGCGCTGACGGTATTGTGGATGATCGGCATCATCAACGCCTTTAATCTGTTGGACATCATGGATGGATTGTCGGCCGGTGTCGGCATCATCAGTGCGGCGTTCCTTTGTGTGGTGGCGATCCTGAACGGAGACCAGACCATCGCCTTTATGTTGGCGGCACTCATGGGCAGCTTGCTGGGATTTCTCCGGTACAACTGGCGACCGGCTTCGATCTATATGGGGGATTCCGGGGCGATGTTCATCGGCTTGATGCTCGGAGCTTTATCCATGATCGGCAAATACACGGAAGGCCATTCCGTGTCCCTCCTGACGCCGGTCTTGATCCTGGGAATGCCCATTTTCGATACCCTGTTCGTCATGTACATCCGATTCTTGCGCGGATTGCCGGTATTTCTCGGCAGTCCCGACCACATGGCAATTCGGCTGCGCCATTGGGGCCTATCGGTGACTCAAGTGGTGGTGATCAGCTATCTCGGAGCCGCCCTGTTGGGTGGCATTGGACTTCTCGTCATGACGGTTCCCCAACAGCTCGCCGTGATCTTGAGTGGTTTGACGCTGCTGTGTCTGGCTGGCGCCGCGGTGGCGTTGACGCGCCTCAATGTGTCGAGCAGCGTTCCGGGATCGAACAGCGAGGCGGCATCTCGCGCGGCAGAAAGGACCGGCGCATTATGATCCTGATTGTCGGGGCTGGATTGGCTGGATTGAGTACGGCGTATCATCTGCGCGGCGTGCCGTATAAGATCCTTGAGCGTGAACGCGAAGTCGGCGGCCTTTGCCGGTCCTACGTCAAAGACGGCTTTACGTTCGACTATACCGGGCATCTGCTCCACTTCCGCCAAACGGCCATTAAGGCGTTGGTCGAAAGCCTGCTGCCCAACCAATTGCAGCGGCATGCGCGCAAGTCCTATGTCTTCTCGCATGACACCTATACGGAGTATCCGTTCCAAGTGAATACGCACGGCCTTCCGCCCGAAGTCGTGCGCGAATGTTTATTGGGATTTATCGCCACCTTGTCAGACCCGTCTGTTACGCCTCCAACGGAGAATCGGTCGTTCAAGCAATGGATTATCGAGAGCCTTGGGGAGGGCATTGCGAAACATTTCATGGTGCCGTTCAATGAAAAACTGTGGCAGGTGCCCCTTGATCAGCTCACCTCCGAATGGGTGTCCTGGCTGGTGCCGAAGCCGGACATAAAAGATGTCATCAATGGCGCCTTGGGTATCAAGGACAAGGCGTTCGGCTACAACCCGTCATTCCTCTATCCTGCCAGCGGAGGGATCAGGGTCTTGCCGGAAGCGTTTCTCCCCTCAGTCGAGAACCTCTCCTACGATTCCGAGCTCGTGGAGATCGAAACCGGTACGCGGCGAGCGGTGTTCCGCAGTGCTCGCGGCGAACGAACGGAAGAATATGAACGGCTCGTCTCAACGATTCCCTTGCCTGAATTGGTACGGCGCTGTGTTGATCTGCCCGCATCGATGCGTGAGTTGGCTGCGGCGCTACGATGGGTGTCGGTGTCGAACGTGAACCTAGCGTTCGCGCGGGAACACATTTCCGACAAACATTGGATCTACTTCCCCGAACACCGGTATCCGTTTTATCGCGCCGGATTTCCCATGAACTTTTCTCCTGCGATGGGCCGGCCCGGCTGCAGTTCCCTCTATGTTGAAATCTCGCATCAGCCGACAGCGCAGGAGTCCGATGCCTCGCTCATCGAGAGAGTCCGGAAAGGATTGGAACAGGCCGGTGTGCTCCATCGCACCGACGAGTGTGTCATGGCCGATGTGAAAGATCTCTACTATGCCTATGTGCTTTTCGACCGGCATCGCGGCCGTGCCGTGAAAGAATTGCTGATCGAGTTGGAGCGACGCGGCATCAGTTCCGTCGGGCGGTATGGGTTATGGGAACACACGTCGATGGAGGATGCGATTGCCCAAGGGCAACAGGTCGCCGCCCGCTTGAGGATGAAGGCCGCGGCCTGAGCGTCTCCACTTTATGGATACGGTCTGTCACGTCATTACCAAACTCGAATTGGGCGGCGCGCAGGAAGTAGCCATGCAGATCGTGGCGGGTCTGGATCGGAGTCGATTTCGGCCGGTGTTGATCGCGGGACCCGGTGGTTTGTTGACCGAAGAGGCCTGTGCACTGGAAGGAGTCGATGTTCGCCTTGTCCCCTCTCTCCTGCGGGAAATTCATCCGCTGAAAGACCTGCGCGCCCTTTTGGAATTGGTCGGCTTGTTTCGGCGCCTGCGCCCAAAGATTGTACACACCCATAGTTCAAAAGCTGGTATTCTAGGGCGGTTGGCGGCCTGGCTCGCGGGCGTCCCCTGCATCCTGCACACGATTCATGGCTATGGTGTGACTCCCGCGCAGCCCTTTTGGTTGAGATGGCCGCTCATCGTGCTCGAACGAACGGTGGGTTGGGTCACCACGCATTGGATTGCGGTGTCGCAAGCGGATCGCCGTCAGGGAATCGAGTGGGGGCTTTTCTCCGCCTCGAAGGTCTCGCTGGTGAGGCCCGGTATCGATCCGGCACCGTTTGAAGCCCGCATAGATGCGGCGGAACGTAACCGTCTTCGAGCCATGCTGGGAATCGGTCCGGATCATCTGCTGGTGGGAACGGTTTCGTGTTTGAAACCACAAAAATCTCCCGAAGATTTTGTCCGCGTGGCTGCGCGCGTCTGTCAGCGTCTTCCTATGGCGAGATGTGTCGTGGTCGGCGATGGCGCATTGCGGCCGCAGGTCGAAGGATTGTTAGGGGCGCTGGGGCTCCAAGAACGTGTCACTCTGCTTGGCTGGCGTCGCGATGTCGTGGCCCTCTTGAAAGCCTTCGATGTGTTCGTGCTGACCTCCCAGTGGGAAGGATTGCCCTGCGTGCTGCTGGAGGCCAGAGCCAGCCGAATTCCGATTGTGGCCACCCGTGTGGGTGGTGCCGCCGAGGCGATCGTCGAGCATGCGCATGGGACGCTCCATCAGCCCGGAGATGTTCAGGCCATGGCCGACCGAGTCTGTCAGATTCTCGAAGACGAGCGCTACCGTACGGAGTTTGGGATGAGTTCGAAGGAATTTCCGGAAGAGTTTACGATTCAGGAGACGGTCAAGCAGTACCAGTCTCTGTACACCTATCTCTTGCATGGCATGCGCTCGACTCGGGGCGTCATGCGGCTGCAGACGAATCGATCAGGAGGTTGAACGGGAGGAACGATGAACATTCCGCTGCTTGATCTGAAAGCCCAATACCAATCGATGCGCAGCGAAATTCTGGCTGCGATTGAAGCCACCTGTGACGAACAAGGTTTTATTCTCGGTCCGCGCGTCGTGGCGTTGGAGCAAGCAGTGGCGACGTATGTCGGCAGTACTCATGCGGTTGGGGTGGCGTCCGGTAGTGATGCGCTCTTGCTGGCCCTCATGGCGCTGGGCGTGAAGGCCGGCGATGAAGTCGTGACCGTGCCGTTCACCTTTTTCGCGACAGCGGGAGCCATTTCTCGGCTGGGGGCCAAACCGGTGTTCATCGATATCCGTCCGGATACATTCAATATGGATCCGGGACTTCTTGAACGAGCCATCACGGGACGGACCAAAGCCATTATTCCCGTGCACCTCTTCGGTCAATGCGCCGATATGGACGCGATTAACGAGATTGCGCGACGACGCAATGTCGGTGTCATCGAAGATGCCTGCCAGGCCATCGGCGCAGGGCGCAACGGGAGGCGAGCCGGTGTGTTGGGAGATCTGGCCTGCTTCAGCTTCTTCCCTTCGAAAAATCTGGGCGGTTTCGGCGATGCCGGTATGGTGACGACGAACGATCAAACGCTGGCGGAATCTATTGCCATGTTGCGGGTTCATGGGAGCAGGGTGCGTTACGTACATGAAGCGATTGGCATCAACAGCCGCCTGGATGCCCTGCAGGCCGCTGTCTTGTTAGTCAAACTGAAACGATTAGATCAGTGGGCGGAAGGGCGACGGCGAAACGCCGCGCGTTACATGCAATTGTTCGCGGCCGCGAAGCTGGATCGTGTCTCGTTGCCCGTTCTAGATACGGACAACTTCCATGTCTACAATCAGTTCACGCTTCGTGTCGAGAAACGTGATGAACTGCGAACCTATTTGAAAGATCACGGAGTGGGGACGGAGGTGTATTATCCGCTGCCCTTGCACTTGCAAAACTGTTATCGTGATTTGGGGCATGTGAAGGGCGCCTTCCCGCAATCGGAACGTGCCGCCGAAGAGGTGCTCTCGATTCCCATTTATGCGGAATTAACGGATGAGCAGCTCCAGCACGTTGTGCAGACCATTGCGGAGTTCTACCGTAAACATTGACCGGATGGCTCACCACTGAACGTCAGTTCTCCTAGATCCTCCAACATCCAAGTAGTCATCTGACCAACGGCCCTATCTGTCGCCGGTGCCTCGGGCTTTTCAGAGTCCCCCGATTATTGCCCTTCCATCCATGCATTCGAGCCGCATACTCGCAAGCCCTTGCGTAGAGGTCTCCAGACCTGTCCCATTTCAGCGCCGGTCGTCGAAGGGATGACAATCGACACATCGCGTCCTTGTTCAACTCCGAACAAAGGTGAGGCGATGACGTACACCTCCGCTGGCGAGAGAAATGTAATCGGGATCCTAACTGTATCGGTGCATGCGTGCTGGTTCAGGTATGGACTGGGATATCAGCACCTCGTCGCGGCCTCGCCCTTTCGTGCTGATCCTGAGGGCATAGGGATTGCTTCTTCGTAGGGAAGAGAAAGGAAGCGTCGTGAAAATTATGACAGTTCGCGCTTCGTTTAATCTCGGTATGTCGCGCAGCAGCTATTCCATCTTGGGAGTGGCGCTGGCTTTGATTGCCCTCATTGGGGCTATCGATTGGTGGCTGCCCTTGGGGCTGACCATCACAACCTTGTACGTCGTGCCTGTGCTGATTGCCTCTCGTATTCCCCATCCGCGCCTCACGTTTTGGGTGGCGGCGCTGGCTTCTTGCGTGACGGTTCTGGATCTCTTTCGGAGTCCGCTATTTGCGTTGACCTGGGTGGTGGCGATCAACCGAGCCTTTGCCCTCATGGTGATTTGGGTGACGGCACTGTTGTGCTTACGCCGGCAGCGTGACGAAGCCGAGCTGTTGCGGATCAACGAAGATATTGAGCAGCAGGTGCAGGAACGCACGTCCGATCTTGCCGCCGCCAATCAGGAACTGGAAGTGCTCCGA
Organism: Nitrospira sp.; assembly: GCA_040006855.1. Classification (GTDB taxonomy): domain Bacteria; phylum Nitrospirota; class Nitrospiria; order Nitrospirales; family Nitrospiraceae; genus Nitrospira_A. The sequence goes on along the minus strand of JBDTWG010000022.1, from coordinate 12,664 downwards.
GCAGAAGCTGTTTCGGAATTAGTCGCCATCGTGAAATCATCTGATGACGCCATCGTCGGGATGACCTTGAACGGCATCATTCAAAGTTGGAACCGGGGGGCGGAACGTGTGTACGGATATCGCGGCGAGGAGGTGATCGGCCGCTCGATCTCTTTGCTCTGTCCACCAAACCGGCTGGATGAAGTGCCGGCTATGCTCGGACGTATTGCCGACGGTGAGCATGTACGCAATGTCGAGACGGTCCAGCGTCGGAAAAAGGGAGATCGCATCGACGTGTCGCTGACGATTTCCCCAGTGAAGGATTCCGACGGCTGCGTCATGGGTGCTTCCGCGATCGCGCGCGATGTCACGGAGAAGAAACGTATCGAAGCGGCCTTGCGAGACAACGAAGCCCGCTTTCGGATGATGGCCGATACGGCGCCGGTCATGGTGTGGATGGCTGGACCGGATACGCACATTATATTCGTCAACAAGCGCTGGTTGGAATTCACCGGACGTACCTTGCAGGAGGAAATCGGCGACAATTGGTTCACGGGCATTCACCCCGCCGAATTGGAGCGTTGCCGGCAATCCTATCTGGAGGCCTTCTCGTCAGAGCAGCCGTTTTTCTTAGAGTATCGGCTGCGGCGTCACGACGGCGAATATCGGTGGATCATGGATACGGGGGTCCCGCTCTTCGACGAAGACGGGCGATTCGGCGGTTACATCGGGACGTGCATGGACTTGACCGAACGAAAGGATATGGAAGATCAGCTCCGTCGCATGTTGAAAGAAAAAGAGAGCCTTTTGCGCGAAGTGCACCATCGGGTCAAAAACAATCTCCAAGTCATATCCAGCCTGCTGAATTTGCAGTCAGCCTCTATTAAAGATCCCGTCGTCAATCAGTTGTTTCGGGAATGCCAGGTGCGTATTTCCTCAATCGCCCTGCTCCACGAAACGTTACATCGATCCAACGATCTCTCACGAATCAAAATGGGTGACTATATTCGCACACTGACCGGCCACCTGTTTCGCTCCTATGGGGTCGATCCCACTGTCATCATGCTCGAGCTGAACGTGGACGACATTGACTTCGATATCGACACCGGGCTGACCTGCGGCCTGATCATCGATGAGCTGGTCTCCAATTGCCTCAAGCACGCCTTCATCGACGACAGCGGAGGAAAGGTGCACATTGACCTCGTGGATCATGTCGACGGCACCTTTACGCTCGGCGTGAGTGATGATGGCGTCGGCATTCCGAAGGATGGCGTGCTCAACAACCCCGACTCGTTGGGATTGGAACTCGTCACGCTGTTGGCAGAGAAGCTGGATGGCAGCACAGAGCTCAGAAGCGGAGCCGGCACGGAATGGCAGATCCGGTTCCAGCAACTGCAATATTCAGAAAGGGTATGACCACTATGGAACCAGCCAGCATCTTAATCGTGGAAGACGAGCCGATCGTCGCAAAAGACATTCAGCTCAGCCTGCAGCGCCTGGGGTATCGCGTGCCGGCGACGGCCACGTCCGGCGAAGAAGCCATCAGGAAAGCGGGCGACACACACCCTGATCTGATATTGATGGATATTGTGTTGAAGGGGAAAATGGACGGAGTCGAAACCGCCCGCCAGATTCAGCGGAAACAAGATGTGCCCGTGATTTACCTGACAGCCTATGCCGATCATCACACGCTGGAGCGGGCGAAGGTGACTTCGCCGGCCGGCTATATGCTCAAGCCCTATCAAGCGAATGAGTTGCGGACGACGATTGAGCTGGCGCTCCACCGGGCGCAGCATGATCGCCACATGCGGGAGCGGTTGCGATGGATTGCCACCACGGTTCGCTGCATTGGCGACGGCATCGTGACGACTGATCGCGAAGGGCGCGTGACCTACATGAACCCCGCCGCCGAGACCTTCACGGGATGGAGTCAGGAGGAAGCCTCCGGCATGAATGTCACTGCCCTCATGGGATGTCATGAGGAAATGCCGATCCAGCAGGTCGAGAATCCGGCCAAGCAAGCCATGACGCAGGTGCGCCTCGTCACCATTGACGTAGCGATCCTCGTTTCGAAGGAAGGGATGCGCCGGGCCGTTCGCGGCAGCGTCGCGCCGGTCGTCGACGACGGTGGAATGGTGTTGGGTGCTGTGCTCGTCTTCCACGAGATCGCATCGGGTGGTGACGGACTTCAGCGCCTGGACGAGCGGGGCGAGGCCTTGCGGAAAGTCGAAGAACGGCTCGGTCCCGCTCAAGGGATTCTCAATCTGTGCTCCTGGTGTAAACGAGTTCCGGACCAGTCCGGCGAGTGGTACGACCTAGCCACGTTCATTGCTGAGCGTTCGGCAATCCAATTTAACGGCGGCCTCTGCCCGGAATGTATGGATCACTGTTTTCCCTGCGACGGCAAACAGCATTAGGCCATTCAGCCGTACATTGAGATGCGCCATCAGTCCTCCACTAGCTACGAGCTGGGCTCGAATCGCTGTGGCCCGCCACGCTCTCATGTAGGAATATGCTACAGTCCCGGGAAATGTTTTGAAACGCTGTCTCCGTTCTTTTCCACCATCCTGTAGTAATTTCCGAGAAGGCTTCAAGAACGCACGAGAATAGACTATAGTAGCTGAGCACACTCGATACGACTTGTGACACACCCTAGCCCCACCACCACCGATTCACGTCCACTACGGATTGCCCTTATCGGCGCAGGCCGCCACGCGCAGCATCACGCGCGCGCGATTTTACGCTGTTCCGGGGTTCAGCTGGTGGCGGTGGCTGACCCGTCTGAGGCCGCGCAGGCGGCCATGCGCGACATCGTGCCGGGCATCGGTTGTTTCAAGACGCCGGAGGAGCTGTTCGCGTCCGAGCGGCTCAATGTGGTGCATATCATTACGCCACCCGTCACCCATGCCCCACTTGCCAAGATGGCCCTCAAGGCCGGTTGCCACATATATGTGGAGAAGCCGTTCACCGAATCGGTGGAGGACGCCCGGCAGATCCTCGACGACGCGAGCGCCAAAGGTCTGCGGGTCTGCGCCGGCCATCAACTGCTGTATGAGCCACCCACTCGAGTGTTGACGCAGTATTTGCTCGCCATCGGCCGGGTCGTCCATGTCGAAAGTTATTTCTCCTTCCGAACCGTCCGCCACGCGCCAGGCGGCCGCAAGGTCCTCCGAGCCGACCATCAGCTCCTCGACATCCTGCCGCATCCGGTCTATCTGCTGTTGCAGGTGTTGGAACAGGCCGGTGAAGGGCGCACTGAGCTGCTGTCGCTGGAAGTGAGTCAGGCGGGCACGGTGCACGCCCTCGTGCGACGTGGGGGAGTCACCGGTACTCTGATTGTGACGCTTGAAGGTCGTCCCGTTGAGAGTTATCTGCGGGTCATCGGGCGGAATGGATCACTGTTTGCCGATTACGTGCGAAGCACCACCCAGCGTGCCATCGGCCCTGGTTCATCCGGCATCGATAAGTTGTTTGCGCCCTATCGGCAGGCCTGGCAGCTACTGACCGGCACGACGGCAGCTATGGCCAACCGCTTTCTCAAGAGTCAGCGAAGTTACCCAGGATTAGCCGAACTCTTTTCCGCGTTCTACGAGTCAGCGCGCAGCGGCGGTCCGTCGCCCCTGTCTCCGGAAAGCTTGTTGGAAACGGTGCGCATCTGCGAGCGGGTTGCCCAAGCCCTCAAGATAGGAGAAGCCAAGGCATTGGCTGCAGCGGCACCGAAACCCGTCAATAGTCGAGGTGTGCTGGTGACGGGTGGAACGGGATTTCTGGGGAAAGAAATCGTGCGCGCCTTACTCTTGCGCGGCCGTCCGGTCCGCGTGGTGGCCCGGCGCGAGCCCTCTCCCTGGGAACGGATTGCCGGCGCGGAATATGTGGTGGCCGATGTGGCGACCGGAGTGGCGGCACATTTGTTCAAGGGCGTGGATACGGTGATTCATGCGGCGGCAGAAACCGCCGGTGGATGGCCCGAACATCAGCGTAATTCATTGGATGCGACGGAGCACATGGTCCGAGGGGCCGCAGCGGCGGGCATCCGGCACTTCGTTCACGTCAGCAGTCTGGCGGTGTTGGCGCAGGGAATCAGTCGCGCGATCGGCGATGACCATCCGTTAGAGCCTGACAGCAAGGGGTCCGGGCCCTATGTCTGGGGAAAGCTCGAATCGGAACGGTTGGCGGTGCAATTAGGGAAGGAACTCGGTCTTTCCGTGAAGGTCATTCGTCCCGGCGCCCTGGTAGATTATCGCGACTTCGATCCACCGGGCCGTCTCGGCAAACGTTTGGGCAATATTTTCGTGGCGGTCGGTTCGTCGAGTGATCGTCTCGGAGTCGTGGATGTCGGGTTCGCCGGACGATTTCTCGGCTGGATGACAGATTCGTGGGACCACGTGCCGACTCCATTGAATCTGCTGGATCCCGTTTCGCCGACCAAGCGGGAACTTTTGGATCGACTCCGCCAGGCCAATCCAGACCTCACGGTGGTCTGGCTCCCGAGAATGGTGCTCCTGCCGCTCTCATGGCTGGCGACGTTGGCGCAAAAGGTGTTGCGCCCGGGCAAGCCGGCCATCGATGTGGCCAAAGTGTTCAGCGTATTGCCCTATGACACGTCCGCTATCGCCAAGCTCGCCTCCCAGGTCGACCAATCTGCTGAGAAGCGATAACGTAATTTTTTACATCGGCATGCTTGCTGAGGTCCTATAGGAGCCGTATCGCTTTCGCATGAAACCTATAATGTGATGATGTAAGATATTGACAAATAATTATAAATTACGAATTATAAAAAGAGTTTTACCTGGGGTTGATTTGAACCGGCAGAGGGGGTAAGTCTTAGCTATATCCCACAAAGCGAGCCAGCCCGCGAACAACCACCCTCACCAGCTAAAAGTTGATTGATCATGAATATTGGATCGAACGCGCGTCTTTGCATCATCGGCATGGCCTATCTGGGTTTCCTCGTGGGTTGCGCGGAGGACCATCGCTGGCGTTCAGCTATGGTGGAGGGGGATCGAGCGCTACGCTCAGGCGACTACACACATGCAGAGGAATCGTTTGTGGCCGCTCGTAAGGAGGCGGAAGTCCTCGATCCACAGGGCAAACGCCTGGCCGAAACCCTGAGCCAACTGGGTCAAGTGAATCGCGAGTTGGGCCGATATCCGAGAGCGGAATCGCTCTTTCAGGAATCCCTCGCGATTCGGGAACGTGTGTACGGACCGGCTCATGCCGAGACGGCTGCGAGCCTGACGGACTTGGGCGAACTCTATCGTCTGCAAGGGCTCTACACACAGTCCGAGGCCCTCCATCAACGCGCCAAAGAGATTCGCGAGAAGGTATTTGGCGCAGACCACAGCAAGACGGCGGAAAGCCTCAATAATATTGCCGTGGTGTATCAGGATCAACGCCGATTTGCCGATGCCGAACCGCTGCTGCAGCGGGCGCTTGCGATTCTCGAGAAGCAGCTGGGTCCGGAACATAGCCTCACAGCCATCACCCGCGATAATCTGGCGAAAATTTATCAGGCGCAGGGACAACATGCCCGCGCTATGCCGCTCTACCAACGCGCGCTGACGATTCACGAAACGGCCTTTGGTCCCAACCATCCGATCGTCGCCAGAAATCTCGAAAATCTTGGGGATACTTATAGGGCACAGAACCAATATCCTCAGGCTGAAGTGCTCTACCAACGCGCGGTGAAGATCTTCAAGAAATCCCTTGGAAATGACCATGTGGATACAGCTGAGGCAATGAGCCGTTTGGGGCAGCTCTATGAATTGCAGGGCCTCTATTCTCAGGCGGAACCGTTGTTCCAACAGGCGATCGCCATTCGAGAGAAGCTGCAGGGCGCGGAGAATCCTCAGGTCGCCGGCGAACTGAAGAATCTGGCAGGGCTGTATGAATCGCAAAATCGGTTGGAGCAGTCTGAAGACCTCTATAAGCAGGCGTTGGGTATCTATGAACAGGCGGTCGGGTATGATCGTGAAGCCTATGCTAAAACGTTAAAGAATTATGCTTCCCTATTGCGACGGAAGCAACGGTCTGGCGAGGCCGAACGCCTCGAAGAGCGTGCCAAGGCGGTGTTGAAGCGATTGTCTTTGGAAAACCAGAGTCAGGGCAAGACTGCGGCTGATATTCCTCCTGCCCCGTGAGTGAGATAGCTCTTGTCTCATTGCCACTTTGCCGGTCCATAGCGCAAATTTGCGATACAGTCTTCCGACGCCTCTGGCCCGCGTGGCATCGAAGTGCGAATCAAGTGCCGCTTTGTCCACACCAGGTCTTGGGCAATGACATCTTGAGCCGCAGCGCGTAATTTCCTACACTGTGACCCCATATCGGTTGCACCGCTCCACTCTGAGGGACCCCCATGAATCGAATGGTGAATGTGATTCTCGCTTTGATCGTCGTGGCCACCGGGGCTTGCACGAGCAAGCCCCCGAAGAAGCAGTTTCAGCGTCTGGCAGGGGAATTTGTCTCGCCCGTCCACATTACGAAACCGGTCGATCAACAGAGCGCGGTCATCGGTATCACCATCAACACCGACAAGTGGAGTCCCAATACAGAAGACCGGGTCTATCTGGTGAAGATCGAGAACGAGCGTGATGTGTTTCAAGGTACCAAATTGATTCCCACGAATATCTTGATTCCACCTGCCGGCAGCGGCGGAGGCGGCACGGTCTATGTGCAAAATGTGCCACCTGGACGATATGCGGCGGTTGCCTTTAGCGCATCTGAGAAGGGCTTCGGCAAAGTCCGTGAGGTGACGCTGTTTCTACTCCCCAAGGCGATGGTGAAACAGACCGAAACGACCGTGGCTGCGGGCGGCATCAGCTTCATGGGGGCGTACGATATGGGACCTTCCACGATGGTCCTCCAAGAGAAATCGACCGACGATGTCCAAATGCACTACTTTGAAGTGTTCTGGGGCAAGCCGCTGGCCCAAGTAATTGCCGATCTCCAGCTCATCGGTACGCCGGCGTATTTCCCGGTTCATGCCATCACCTTGACAAAATCGAGCCGGGATGCCAATGCCGAAGACCGGTTCCTTGCCTCTGCCAAGCATGATCTCGAGCCTGCCTGGACACCCGTGATCGAACGGCGTCGAACGGCCGCGAAGTAACGCTTGTCCCTGTCTGTTAACCAACAGTTTACCTTCTCCTAAGTCTCTTGTTACTTGTGACCGGTACTCTGGTATCGACAGAGTCACCCTGAAACAGGAGGGGGTACCATGAGCCTCGTACAAGAAAGGTATCCGATTTTTCGCTCCCGTCCGCGCCGTCCGGAGGTCTCTTCTCTTCACCGTGAGTTGTTGAGCGCCCGCAGTGAGTTGTTGTTCCAAGCCTCGAACTGGGCTTCTCCGCAGCCTACGCGCAAGCAGCCTGAGGACGTTTTAGAGCTAGCCTGCCTCTCTCAGCAATGTGACCTGGACGAGCTGATCGCACAGCAAGCCTTCGCCAAGCTTCGGCATGTTGAGCGCGCTTTGGATCACATGCTCGACGCCTCTTATGGCATCTGTCGCGAATGCAGGGATGATATCCCGTTCTCGCGGCTGAGGCTTCAGCCTCAGGCGGTGCTCTGCCTAGGTTGTATCGAGGGACGGCTCGAACATCTGTCTGCCGATGCGCTGTGATCAGAGGCCCTGCGCGCCTCATTTCCACCTTTGGTGGACTGTCAGGGGATAGTGCGAAGCTCATTGTAGGTCCCGCCAGAGTCTATTCCCGGTTCTTCCCTCGATGTCTCACGGGGCGTCGGGCTGCCGATTAGAGGGTAGCCGCATGGCGTATCGTCAGCCACGTCCTCACCCCAGGTGTCTCACGAAACCATTTCGTCCGAGCTTGTCGTGAGTCTCGGGCGGCGCATGGCTTCTGCCCTATGGCACAGGCTTAAAAAAAAGAGTCTGTTCCTCTCCGGCTCAGGAGAGAGGAACAGACCGGGAGAGAGGTGCGGAGAGGTGGCGCAGCTCAACTCCCAATTCGCACGTGCCCGCTGCCGCTTCATGCCGGGGACAATGTGGTCATCAGGTCACGAGTCGCCTCGAAGGAGGGTTCGTTGTTCGCGCTCTCCTTGGCAGGCGACGCACAGTGTCGCGGCCGGTTGCGCGCGAAGTCGAGGTAAGGGGATGTCAGTACGGCATCGTTGGCAGGTGCCGTAGGAGGCGTCGAGCATGCGGTCCAAGGCATGTTCGACCTGCCGGAGCTTGGCACAGATTCGTTGTTGAATGAGGTCCTCAACGACGCAGAGTCGCTCGCAAGAGGCCTGATCCAAAATGTCGGTGGGAGTCTCCTGCACGATGTGCGAAGTCCTGGATGCCATTTGCAGCAACAGCATACGTCGGGTGCGGAGTAATTGCCGACGGATGGCCGTGAAAGCCTGGGGACGTGGACGGGACCGAACGATCTGCGCGACACTCATAACGACCCTCCTCATCAAGGCGGCAATAATCGTTGGACCCAAACAGTACAGGGCTGAAGCAATAGGAACCTCATGGGTAAATCAAGGAGCGGTTAACAATGATCTGAGGGGGAGGAGCGGCTCTGTCTCGATCGATCGGTTACGAGACGAGCTTGTTCATCAACCATTGCTGGGCCGAACGAGCGGTTCGGCGGCCGGGGGTCTGCCGCCGGTACGTACCATCACGATGTAAAATCCAGGCGTGGGTGTTGTCGTCGAGGTAGGGGCGGAGGCCCTCATCGATGACCCGTTGCCGTAAGGTTTTCTCCAGTACTGGAAATGCCACTTCGATGCGTCGGAAAAAATTGCGATCCATCCAATCGGCACTCGAGAGGAACACCCGGTCGTCGCCGTCGTTGAGAAAATAGAAGATCCGGCTGTGTTCGAGGAACTGTCCGATGATCGAGCGCACACGAATATGTTCGGAGAGCCCCGTGATGCCTGGCCTCAAGGCGCAGGGCCCGCGGACGATCAGATCGATCTTCACGCCGGCTTGCGAGGCTCTGTAGAGGGCTCGAATAATTTGGGGTTCGAGGAGCGCATTCATTTTGGCGATGATGTGTGCCGGGCGGCCCTGCTTGGCACGGTCGGTCTCGCGGCCGATCCATTTGAGCAGTGTGGGATGTAAGGTGAACGGCGATTGGAGCAGGTGTTTGAGCTTCCCCGGCCGTCCCAGCGAGGTCAATTGTTGAAAGACTCGCCGGACGTCGCGTCCAATGGCCGCATCGCAGGTGAGCAGGCCAAAATCGGTATAGAGTCGGGCATTGCGGGCGTGATAATTGCCGGTGCCGAGATGGGTATAGTGCCGAAGGAGCCGGCCTTCCCGCCGTAGCACCAGACTCATTTTGGCGTGCGTCTTATGTCCAACCACGCCATACACCACATGGGCGCCGGCCTCTTCCAAATCGTGGGCCAGTTCGATGTTGGCTTCTTCGTCGAAACGAGCCCGGAGCTCGATCACCACGGTGACTTCTTTTCCGCCGCGCGCCGCATCCACCAAGGATTGCACGATCGCTGAATCCGCGCCCGTTCGATACAACGTCTGCTTGATGGTGAGGACGTGCGGGTCGGTGGCGGCCTGGCGAAGGAATTCCGTCACCGGAGCGAAGGACTGGTAGGGATGATGCAGCAGGATGTCGCCCTGCCGGATGGCATCGAACCAGTCTTCGCTCGGTATGGGAGTGGAAGGAATGCTGGGGGTAAAGGACTGGAATTTGAGGTCGGGACGTTCCACCAGATCAGGCACAGTCATGAGGCGATGCAGATTGACCGGTCCATGACATTGATACACGTCGTGCGAATCGAGGCGGAATTGTTCGCGGAGAAAATACACCATGTCCGGAGGGCAGTTGTCCGCCACCTCAAGTCGGACTGCGTCCCCGAATCGCCGGTCCGGCAGTTGGCCTTCGAGCGCCCGTCGGAGATCGTCGACGTCTTCTTCGTCCACGAAGAGATTGCTGTTCCTCGTGACACGAAACTGGTAACAGCCGGTGACATGCATGCCTGGAAAAAGCTGGTGGACAAAGGCATGGATCACCGACGACAGAAAGGCAAAATCATGCGGCCAGGTGCTGCTTCGAGCAGGTAGGCGAATCACGCGCGGGAGTGAGCGCGGGACTTGCACGATGGCGGTGCCGTTCGGGCGGCCGAAGGCATCAATGCCTTCCAACGTGACCAAAAAATTGAGACTCTTGTTGAGCAACTTCGGAAACGGATGCGCGGGATCCAGCCCGACCGGGCTGAGGAGCGGAAGCAGTTCGCGTGAAAAGAACCGGCGCATCCAGCGAATGTGCGACGGCATCCATTCCGTGCGCTTCAGAAACCGAATCCGCTGGTCGGCCAACTGTGGAATAAGTGCATGATTCAAGACCGTATACTGTTCTTGCACCAGCTGATGTGTGAGCGTGGCAATGCGCGAGAGGAGTTCGGAGGGCGTGAGTCCATCGGGGCCCGGTTGCTCCACGCCATGGGTCACCTGCTCTTTCAATCCTGCGACGCGGACTTCAAAGAATTCATCGAGATTGGAACTCACGATGCAGAGGAACTTCAATCGTTCCAGCAGCGGGACCTTTTTGTCCTTGGCTAGATCCAGTACCCGGCGGTTGAATTCCAAGAGGCTCAACTCACGATTCAAGAACCATTCAGGCCGAGAAAGATCGCTTGTGGTGGGCCGTGGCGCGGCCACGTCAGGAGGCGCGGTACGATCCTGATGATTGTGAGTTGAGTTCCGCGGTGACATAAGCAAAGGAACGGCAGTTTACCTCAGCCGCCTGAGGCAACGGATCAAGAAACGGTTAAATTTACTACGCGATGCCGCAAGTTGGGCGCGATGATGGAATGGTTCACCCTGCGCACCCGATGCGGCCGGTGGACACGACGAAGTTGTCCAGGTAGCGTTGTTGGATCTGGGCGAAGGGTACGGAGGTCCAATACTGTTCGAGATATACGGCGTTGATGCCGTAGTCATTGTAATCACCGATCCAATTCAGCCCAGTTCGCTGCGCTTCCGGCTGGTCGTCGATCCAATATTCGAACAGGCCGTCGGCGGCTTCGCGACTATTCAGTTTCATGTGGACCTCAATGCAAAACCACTTGCCGACGTTGTCCGCGCTGAACAATGGGGTTCTACCGCCGGCCGATCCGATCCATCGCAAGCGTGGAAAGTCGTTGTACGTGGTCGTGCGCAAGTTGCCACGTTCGTCGGTTCCGGAGGCAGGGTCGAGATACAGCCGTTCGGGATCTGAGCCGGGAAGGCCCCCGCTCCACAAATGGCCGATGGCGGCCTGCGCAAATCGGTCGCTGGAGAGGATAGTGGCTCTGGTCAGCTTGTCGGCCCCGCCGCCGGTCCAGCCCGGTTGGAGCCGAAGATTGAACCGCCAATAGATATCGCGGTATCGCGCGGTTCCCGCATCCACTGGTTTCATGTAGGCGCTGGGAGTCTTGCCGAACGCGAGGTGCAGGAATCCTCCATGCGGATCACCGGGGAGGTACTCCGCGCGCATGCCGATTGACCGGCCGACGCCCGCGCCGGATTCGCGGACAAACCGGCCATGCCGTTGATCGTATTCGAAGTAGGTGTCGAGCCGATCGACCTCAAAATCATCGCACCAGAGCCATTCGGGATGGCGACTCTGCCAGTCCGTGCAGGCTGCCTCCGCCGGTTCTGCAGCAGCTGTCAATGAACTGTCCTGGCCGAGCGACAGGACGACAAGCATTGCCGCTATGAGGCCGCATCGCAGCCCGATTGCCATGACTAGGTCGTCACCGCGCCTTCCGATGCGGAGGAGACATGGCGGGCATATTTCCCCATCACTCCCGAAAGATATCGGGGGGCAGGATACTTCACTTTTTTGAGCCGTGCCGCAAGTTCCTTCTGGGTGAGTGTGACGTCCAATCGCCGCTTTGCGATGTCGAAGGTAATGATATCGCCGTTCTTCACGGCACCGATCGGGCCGCCTTTGACGGCTTCCGGCGCCACATGTCCTGCCATCAAACCATGCGTCGCTCCGGAAAACCTACCATCGGTGAGGAGTGCGACAGAATCGCCGAGTCCTGCCCCGACGATGGCGGCGGTCACGCCCAGCATTTCTCGCATGCCCGGGCCACCGGACGGCCCTTCGTACCGAATGACGACCACATCGCCGGCTTTGATCTTTCCAGCCTGTACGGCCCTGAAGGCATCTTCTTCGCGATCAAACACCTTGGCGGGCCCAGTGAAATTCATGATGGAATGGCCGGCGACTTTGACCACGCATCCTTCCGGCGCGAGATTGCCTTTGAGAATGACCATGCCTCCCGTCGGCTTGATCGGATTCGACAGAGGACGCAAGACTTGTTGGCCCGGCTTTTCTTGAGCCGCCTTGGCTTCCTCACCGATCGTGCGTCCCGTGACCGTGATCTGATCCGGATGCAGGATCTTCGCGTCCAGCAAACGTTTTGCTACCAAGGTGGTTCCACCGGCCGCATACAGGTCCGCCGCGGTGAATCGGCCGCCCGGCTTCAGATCCGCCAGCAACGGCACCTTCCGATTGATCTTGTCGAAATCGTCGATGGTCAGTCGTACGCCCATTTCTCGCGCGACGGCCAGCAAGTGGAGCACGGCGTTGGTCGATCCGCCGGTCGTCGCCACGGCGGCGATGGCATTTTCGATCGAGCGGCGCGTGATGATCTGCTTGGGGCGAATGTCCTTCTTGAGCAGGTCCATGACCAATTTGCCGCATTCGAACGCCACGTCGTCTTTCTTTTG
>JBDTWG010000021.1:0-20007 GCA_040006855.1 Nitrospira sp. | reverse complement strand
CTATGATCACGAGCTTTCTTGAACGATACGGGATCGGCTGGTACCTCGGACAGTAACTCGGACGTTCTTCTCCCTCCTCGGTGGTCTCCTCCAAAGGCACAAGGTGTGTGACCCTCAGAACCCGGAACGCCGGATTTCACCTGTGTGCTCTGCGATCGGGATAGGCGCATGGCTGATAGGCAAGAAGGCACAAATTATGATGTCGTGATTGTCGGTATGGGTCCGGCTGGTGCGACCGCGGCGTCGGCACTCAGCCGCGGCGGCCTCGCCGTGCTCGGGTTCGACAAAGAGACGCATCCTCGTTACAAGGTCTGCGGTGGTGGCCTATCGGCACGCGTCGCCCAGCTGCTGGATCCTGGGTTTCGTTCGGTGGTCGAGCATTCCGTGAATGGGGTGCAGTTCGTCTATCGAGGACAAGACCCCATCCTCATTGAGTCCTCAGAACCGATTGCATACATGGTCATGCGGGATCGCTTCGACCAGTACCTCCTCCAACAAGCCGTGCGCGCGGGAACCGATATTCGCAATGGTGAAGGGGTGATCGCCGTTCGCCAGGAATCCGACGGCGTGACGGTTACCACCGAACGCGGGCGATATCGCGCTAAGATCGTGATTGGAGCAGACGGAGCTAATAGTCTGGTGGCACGACACCTCTTTCCCAGTCGCTTCCAGTATCGTGCCCCGGCCCTGGAAAGCGAGGTGCCCATCGAACATGACGGTCACTACCCTGGTCCCTCCACGATCCTTGTCGATGTGGGTGCGGCGCGGCAAGGCTATGGATGGATCTTTCCCAAGCAACGGTGCCTGTCGGTGGGGGTTGGTGAGTTCCGCCGCAAATCGACGAGTTTACGTGCGACATTCGACCGTTTCATACAAGGTGAGCCAGGATTAACCGGACGGATGGTGCCTCGCCCGGTTGGGCATCCAATCCCTGTTTTTTCAGAGGGTGACAAGGAGCGGAGCGAGAACAGGCTGTCTCAGTTCGTCAGTGGTCGGGCATTGCTGGTTGGTGATGCCGCTCATCTGGTCGATCCCCTGTTTGGAGAGGGCATTTATTATGCCGTCCGTTCGGGGCAATTGGCTGCACAGACGATTCTATCGAACCCCCACGATCATGTGGCCTCATTGGCTGGGTATGAGGCGGGATTGGATCGGGACATCGTGCCGGACTTTCGGGTCACCGCTCGCATTGCTAAGGTGATCTATGCCTTCCCGCGCCTGGGCTTCAAGCTTCTCCGCCGTTATCAGGATGTCATCCAATCCTATTATGGAGTGCTGCAGGGGCGTACCTCTGCTGAACAGTTTCTGGACGAGGCAAAGGCGCGGCTTAAAGCCTCAGTGAATGATCTGCTGTTGGAAGCATTACACTTGCGTTAGAGCGGTGTGGTGCGACGGCAGTGGTGTCCAGTCAGCACCAAGCGCCGAGCCGACAGGAGACAAACGGCTGGCGCAGCGACAAACCTGCTGCATTGGACTGGCGTTGGTCGGTTGATGCTGCGACGGAAGAGAGCCCCGATGATGGGGCCTTGGCTGCAAGCAGCTGGGTGGCGGGTTGTTGGCTGTCAGCTGTCGGTGCGTCAGCCTTGGCCACGACCGCCGGTTGGGACGAAGAAGGCTTCTTCTCCAGTTTGGCCAACAACCGACGACCATTTCCCGAGAATTCGCTGTTGGGATATTTTTCAGCCAGGAGTTGGAGCTTCTCCATGGCCCAATCATTGGCGCCGAGTTCCTGATAAGTCAAAGCCAAATAGTACAAGGCTTCCGGTGCAACCTGCTTATCCGGATAGTCCTTCATGATCTGATCAAAGCGATGGGCCGCCGCAAGATATGAGGACCGGCGGTAATAAAACCGTCCCACGAACAGATGGGTCTTGGCCAGCCAATCGTGGCAATCTTCCAAACGTTGAAGGGCTTGTCCCTCATATTTGCTGCCTGGAAATTCTTTGCGTAACTTTTCGAAAGCGGAAATGGCCTTTTGGATAGGTTCCGGGTCGCGATCGATCGATTTGCCCATCCGGAGGTGGCTCTCCGCCATTCTGAATTGCGCATAGACCGCCAGTTGATGGGCCCGATGCAGCTCGAGGAAATGCTGGAATTCGACGATGGCCTCGGCATACTCCTCTTTGTCGAAAAAAGCTTCGCCGCGTTTCATAATCACATTCGGGTCGTAGTTCTTTTCGATGGTGTCGCCGAGGAAGATTTGCTCGTCAGTACCACTGACGGGTTTGCCATCAGTGGTGGTTTTGGGTTTGCTCGAGCAGCCGCCGGCAAAACAGAGCAGTGCCACCAATACCGTGAGGTAGGTACACAAACCCCTTGAACGCAAGGACATCCAACAACTCCTTCTCGTAGATGAACTAGGTAGCTGATCGATCGTAAATATGAAATTTTTCTAGCAGATCGACGCCTGAAAAGCAACGGATTCAGCATGTGGTGGTTGACCCCCTTGGGCGTGGGTCCTATAATCTCGCCGCAGCTTGTGAGGGGCGGTCATGCCGCCATGCAGGCGAACTTCAACGACATTTCAGTAGGAATACTGTGACGCGCAGTCGTATTGTCGGAACCGGTTCGTTCGTCCCCTCCCGGGTTGTCGACAACGAGGAGGTGGCAGCGCCTCTTGGGCTGGAGTCGAAGCAGATCGTCGCGTTGACCGGAATTCGGACGAGGCATTGGGCGGAGCCGGGACAAGCCTCATCAGATCTGGCGGTGGTCGCAGGGCAACGGGCCTGCGAGGCCGCAGGGTTGGCTCCCGAGTTGATTGAAGGGATTGTCGTTTCCACGACCTCCCCAGACAGCGCCTTTCCATCCACGGCCTGTCATGTTCAGCGAGCCATAGGCGCCAAATCGGTCATGGCCTTCGACTTGTCTGCCTCCTGTTCGGGGTTTCTATATGGATTATCGATGGCCGATGTCATGATCCGTAGCGGTCAGATCCGAACCTGCCTGGTCATTGCATCGGAGATCAAGTCGCGTTCCCTCAATCTCCTGGACAAAGAAACCGCCATTTTATTTGGCGACGGAGCCGGTGCTGTCGTGGTCGCCGCCGAGGACAGCACGAGTCCGGATGCCCCCGGCATACTCGGCGTGCGTCTGTACGCGGAAGGCTCCGGCCACGACCTCATCACGATTCCAGCCGGGGGGTCACGACAGCCCAGCAGCCTGGAGGGGATGCGCGCAAAAGAGCATACATTACGGATGCGAGGCAGCGCCGTATTTCGGTCGGCGGTGCGCCGTCTGGAACAGGCAGTGTCCACGTTGTTGAAGGAGTTTGGCCTGACGGTCGGGGATGTCGCACATGTTATCGCGCACCAGGCCAATGCGCGAATTCTCGAGCAGCTTCGGCGTCGTCTCGGGCTCCCCCCCGAGGCGCTGTACTCGGTCATTGAGCGCTACGGAAATACGTCATCGGCCTCGCTACCCATCGCATTGGATCATGCCGTGCGGGAACATCGTTTCGCACCAGGGGATCTCCTCGTGTTGGGCGCATTCGGCGGGGGCCTGACCTATGCCACAGGATTGGTGCGTTGGTAATCTCGCTCGGCTAGAAAGGACGTAAAGACGTTATGTTCGGTCTCATTCCTCGGGAAGAAGCCTTTTTCGATTTGTTCAAGAATGCGGCGCACAACATGATCGAAGGGAGTCGTCTCCTTAAGGATATGATGGACGACTTCCGGAATCCGATCGAGAAAGCCAAACGCATCAAAGACGTCGAACATATCGGTGACGGGATTACCCATGAGATTGCGCGAAAACTGAATCTGACGTTTATCACACCCATCGATCGCGAGGACATCCACGACCTCGCCAGTGCGCTTGATGACATTTTGGATGTGGTCGAGGCGATTGCGGATCGCTTCGTCCTCTATAAGGTGGCGGCGCCCTCGGAGCCGGCGATCCGACTGGCGAACGTGCTGTACCAAGCATCGGTCGAAGTAGGCGCAACGGTGGATTTGCTCGGCAAATCGCATCCGGCGGTGACGGAGTGCAGCGTGCGAGTCAATAGTTTAGAAAATGAAGCCGATCGGATTTCCCGCGATGCCATCTCGTTGCTGTTCGAGAAGGAAACGGATCCCATCGCCGTCATCAAATGGAAAGAGATCTACGAGAATTTCGAGGCGGGAACCGATCGGTGCGAAGATGTCGCCAATATTCTTGAGCGCATCGCCCTCAAGCACACCTGAGCGCCTTCCGTGTCTCGTGCGACACTCATCCCAATCAATGTCAAAGGTAGGAGCCGGCATGTATGGCTGAACTAAGCGGGCTGTTATTGGTCGTCGTGATCCTGGCGCTGCTCTTCGATTTTTCCAATGGATGGCATGACAGCGCCAATGCCATCGCGACGGTCGTTTCGACTCGGGTGGTGAGTCCGTCCACGGCGGTGTTGGTGGCGGGCGTGCTGAACGTGGCCGGAGCATTCATGTCGACGGCGGTAGCCAAGATGGTCGGAACCGGGATTGTCGATCCGCAGTCCATCACCCAGGTGGTGGTGGCGTCGGCGCTGGCCGGCGCGATCGTGTGGAATTTGATTACCTTGCTGTTGGGCCTTCCGACCAGTTCCTCCCATGCGCTCATCGGAGGGTTGGTCGGCGCTGCGCTCACTCACGGCGGGATGGCGGCCGTCAAATTTTCCGGGCTGCGAGCCGTGTTGGAGGCGATGGTCTTGTCGCCATTTTTTGGTTTCGCCATCGGGCTTATCCTGATGGTGGCCTTAAGTTGGATGTTTTTTCGGGTGCCGCGAGCTCTTGCCCTTCGGCTATTTTCCCGTCTGCAGTTGGTCTCGGCGAGTTTTATGGCCTTCAGCCACGGGGCGAACGATGCGCAGAAAGCCATGGGCATCATCACGCTGGCGCTCGTGTCGGCCGGCGTACTTCCGACGGCGGAGGTGCCGACGTGGGTGATCGGTTCCTGCGCCCTCGCCATGGGGCTAGGCACGGCGGTAGGTGGTTGGCGGATCGTCAGGACGCTGGGAATGCGGATCGTGAAATTGGAACCGGTGCACGGATTTGCCGCTGAAACCGGAGCGGCGGTTGTGCTATTGGCGACGGCGCATATCGGGCTTCCGGTCAGCACGACGCATACGATCACTTCCACGGTGATGGGTGTGGGGGCGGTGAAACGACTGTCGGCGGTTCGGTGGGGTGTGACGCGGCGGATTCTGTCGGCCTGGCTCTTCACCTTGCCTGGGGCCGCGCTGCTCTCCACTATTTGTTATCTGCTCTTATCAAGGCTGCTGAGGTAATTCCTGCGGAGTCGGCAGTTGCACGACAAAGCGGCTGCCTTTGGGGGCATTCCCTTCGACCCACACGTGCCCGCTATGGGCTTCGACGATATGTTTCACAATGGCGAGGCCGAGGCCGGTGCCGCCGAGTTCGCGTGAGCGCGCCTTATCCACTCGATAGAATCGTTCGAAGACGCGCGGTCGGTCAGCCTCCGGAATGCCGATTCCCGAGTCGGTCACCACAATCTCGATCATCGGGCGTTGCGCGGTTGTTCGGCTCTGTGTGGCAGGCCGGATGCTGACCGAGATCTGCCCGTGATCCGGGGTGTATTTTACGGCGTTTTCCAACAGATTGATGAAGACCTGTACGAGGCGTTCCTCATCCCCGTCAACCATCAATAACTCGTCGGGACATGAGAGCTTGATCGTGTGATGTTTCTTGTCCGCCAGGGGATTAATTACAGCGACAGTCCGTTCCAACAAGGCGCGTAACTCCACCGGCTCGTGCCGGAACAACACCTGCCCGGATTCGATTTGGGAGAGCTGCAGCAAATCGTCCAGAATCAGATTGAGGCGGTTGCTCTGCCGCATGATGATTTCCAAAAACGCCGCCGCTGTGTCCGGTTCGTCCTTGCCTCCGTCCAGCAGCGCCTCCACATAGCCCTTGATTGAGGTGAGGGGGGTGCGAAGTTCGTGCGAGACGTTCGCGACGAAGTCTTTGCGGATCTTCTCCAAGCGGCGCAGTTCCGTCATATCGTGAAATACGAATACGGCGCAGGCCTCCAACTCGCGGCTTCCCCCGGCGATCGAGGCTTCGACCCGCAGGCATCGTCCACTGGGTGACAGGGTAATTTCACCGCCTTGGCCCGAGCGGGTCTGCAGCACCGAGGCCACGATCGTGTTGAGCCCTTCGTGCCGGATGAGTTCCGCATAGTGGCGTCCTCGTGATTCCGTGAGCCCCAAGGCAAACATGCGTTCCAGCGCGGGATTCACTTGGACCACGGTACCCCGATAGTCCAGCACCATGACGCCCTCAACCATCGCGATCAACATGGCCAGCAGTTGTGCGCGGTCGTCGGAGACTTCTTTGATTTTCGTTTCCAACTGGTCGGTCATGTCATTGAGGGTGTGGGCGAGCAGGCCGACCTCGTCCGTCGAGGAGACGACTAGACGAACGCCGGGGGTTCCGCCGGCGAGCTGGCGGGCCGCCGCCGCCATTTCCGATAACGGCTTCGTGAGATTGCGCGAGACCCAGAGGCTGAGGGCCATGGCGATCAGAAAGGCCACGCCGAAGGCCGCCGCCAAATCGCGCTGGATGTGTTGGACGCGCTCTTCGATCGACGTGAGCGGCAACCCCAGTCTGATGACCGGAATGCCCGGGTGCAATGTCGCGAGGTCTGACAGGAGGCGCGCGACATAATAGGTGCGTTCGCCGGTGGTGTGACTGGCTCGAATATCCATGCCGCGTCCCGTTGCCAATGCCTGCGTCACTTCAGGTCGGGAGAGATGATTGTCGACGGTGGCCAGTCCATCGGAAGGAACGGCGCTGTCTGAGAGCACGGTCCCATCTTGCCGGATAATGGTGATGCGCAGGCGGGCATGTTGACTCAGTTCACGGACGGTCGCATGCAGCACGAGTAAGGGGACGGTCAGGCCCGACTGATCGAACAGCGGCCTGAGTGACACGACGGCCAACCCACCGCGGGCATCCAGCGTATCGGCGATGCGGTCGAGTTCGGTGCGTTCCACCGAGCGAATAACCAGCCAGCCGGCGGCGACGAGGCCGACGATGACGGCCGCGAGTGTGCCCAGAGCAACTTTCCACCGGATGCCGAGATTCATGCCGGTATGTCGGCTTCGCGAAGTTTGTATCCGAGTGATTTGACTGAAATGATGGCATCGTTCAGGAAGGGAAGTTTTTGTTTCAGGCGACGCACATGAACATCGACAGTGCGGGTGGTGCCGTAATAGTCATACCCCCAGGCGGCATTGAGCAATACGTCGCGCGTGAGCACCCGGCCGACGTTGCGCAAGAGATGCTCCAGCAGGCCGAATTCTTTGGCCGTGAGCGCCACTTCTTGCCCCTTCAGCCGGACTTCGTGTCGAGAGAGATCGACGAGGAGGGGGCCATACTGATATTGCATCTTGGGGCTGTGTGCGTTTCGCTCCAATCGTCGGAGGAGGGCCTTGACGCGCGCGACCAGCGCTTTGGGGCTGAAAGGTTTGGTGACATAGTCGTCGGCCCCCAATTCGAGACCGATCACCGTGTCGGACTCCTCCGCCTTGGCGGTCAACATGAGGATGGGGAGGAGCGCCGTCTCTTGGTTCAGGCGGATCCGTTTGCACACTTCCAGCCCGTCCATTTCCGGCAGCATCAGGTCGAGTATGATGAGATCGGGATGCTCGGCTTTGACCTGCCGAAGCCCCTCCGTCCCCGTCATTGCGGAGACGGTACGAAACCCTTCCTTTTCGAGGTAGAGTTTGACGAGTTGGAGAATATCCTTCTCATCTTCGACAATCAGAATTTTTTTGTGGTTCGGTGTGGGGGATGACATGACGGGATTCTCCCACAACGGCTGAGCAGCCTCAAGCCCGCGGCGAAGAGATGGGCGGGGACGAATCTGTTGACGACAAGGGCGAGTCTGACGTAAGGTGACCGTGCATCTATACTCATAGCTCTCCCAGCAGGCCGTTCGCGGCCCAGTCGTCGTCAGGGGAAAACACCGATTATGAAGATATATTTAGCCAATCCTCGTGGCTTCTGCGCGGGTGTGGACCGCGCGATCGATATTGTCGATCTCTCACTTAAAAAATATGGGGCGCCGATTTATGTGCGCCATGAGATCGTGCACAGCCGGCATGTGGTGAACTCGCTCAGGCACAAGGGCGCCGTGTTCGTGGAAGAACTGAATGAAGTGCCGGAAGGATCCGTGGTGATTTTCAGCGCTCACGGCGTGGCGAAATCGGTGTGGGAAGAGGCGCAGAGCCGTCGCTTACACGTCATTGATGCCACGTGTCCGCTGGTCATCAAGGTTCACAACGAGGTCAATCGCGACTACACGCAGGGGTATGAATTGATTCTGATCGGCCATGCGGGGCACCCCGAGGTGATCGGAACGTTGGGCCAGATTCCGGACAAATTCCATTTAGTGTCCTCGGTGCAGGATGTGGAAAAACTGTATGTCGAAAAGACGCAGAACTTGTCTTATGTAACCCAGACCACGTTGAGCGTCGATGAATGTCGAGACATCGTCGATGCCTTGCATTTGCGGTTTCCTAATATCAAAGGGCCGCATCAGGAAGATATTTGTTACGCCACCCAGAATCGTCAGAACGCGGTCAAGTCGCTGTCGAAGCTGGTCGATGTCATCCTTGTCATCGGGTCGCCGAACAGTTCGAACTCCAATCGTCTTCGCGAACTGGGAGAGCATTGCGGCATTCCGTCCTATCTCATTGACGCCGCATCGGACATCAACCCGGACTGGTTGAAGGATGCCAAAAGTGTAGGACTGTCGGCCGGAGCCTCTGCCCCGGAAGTGCTGGTCACCGAAGTGGTCGCGTATCTCAAGCGCCTCGGGTCTTCCGAAGAAGTGGAGGAGCTGACCGTAATCGAGGAAGATGTCGAATTTCTCCTTCCAAAAGAACTGGTCACGATCGAATCGGCCAATCGTGCCTCGGCCTCGGCGAACTAGGTTCGCCGAGCGCACGTTCCTCTCTCAGGCGTATCGTTCCCAATCTTATCCATATATTGTGGGGAGCTGAGTAGCATCCCCTATATCGGGTATTTTTCTTTGCTTTGCTTTTATCCCTGTGATAGAAGATCTGCGTTTTATCCCTGAAAATCCGTCCCATCTAACCTTCTTGCTCTGGAGGTAGCCGGTGTATCTGAAGTCATTGGAAATGCTCGGCTTCAAATCGTTCGCAGAAGCGAAAATTCAATTCCCGAAGGGGATTACGGCCATCGTAGGTCCGAACGGCAGCGGCAAGAGTAATGTCGTAGATTCGATCCTCTGGGTGCTGGGCGAACAAAGTACGAAGACGCTTCGGAGCGAGCGCATGGAAGATGTCATTTTCAACGGCACTGAGGTACGGAAGCCGTTGGGATTGGTGGAGGTCTCGCTCGTCATCGGTGGGCTGGGTGAGTTGCGGTTGGATGCGATTTCCGGGCTGCCGAGTCAGCTCAGTGAGTATCAGGAACTGATGATTACTCGCCGGCTCTATCGAAACGGCGACAGTGAATATCTCATCAACAAGACCGCCTGCCGGCTCAAGGATATTCGAAACGTCTTGATCGAAACCAGGGCCGGATCGAAAGGCCATACCGTGATCGAGCAGGGCCGGATCGAGCAGATCTTGCAAGCTTCGCCGCAAGACCGTCGTGAACTGATCGAAGAAACCGCCGGCATCGTTCGGTACAAGAAACAAAAGGCCGAGGCCTTACGCAAGCTCGAGTCCACCCAGCAGAATATGTTGCGCGTGCGCGACATAGTGGCAGAGGTGAAGAAGCAGCTGAACTCCCTCGAGCGTCAGGCCCGCCAAGCGCGCTCCTACCAAACCCTGCACCAGGAAGCCCGTGGCCTCGAGATTGAACTCCTCTCCCGCGACTTTCGCACGATGCACGCAGACCTTGAAGCCGTCGATCGAGAAGCGCGCGAGGTGGAATCGCAGGAAGCCGAACAGGTCGCTGAACAAGCCCGCATGGATTCTGAACAGGAGGCTATCAGGCTCCGCATGAACGACGCGGCGGAGGCGATTTCCCGTGTTCGCGAGACCTTGGCCGGCACTGAGCAACGGCAATCGCAAGCGCTGACGGCGGCGGAAGTCGAACGGAATCGCACTGAATTATTTGAGCGGCAACGCGTGCAGGCCGCGCAAGAAATGGATCGGCTGGCATCGGACCAGGAACAGGCACGGGCGGAGATCGAGGAGCTTCGCGCGATGTTGCTGCAGCTGGACGGTGACATCGTCGAGCAAGAAGCGCAGTTTCAGCAGCTGGATGTCGAGACAAAAGCATTGGCCGGACAACGCGCGTCGGCCGTGGCAGAGGAAGAACGCGCTCGGCGCGATGTGCTGAATCTCGCCGTGCTTGTGGCTAATACGGAGCAAAGCCTCACGCAGTTGACGACTCGGCAGCAGGAAACGGCTGCCCGGTCGGAGCGGGTTTCATGTGAGCGAGAGGTCCTGATTCAGCAGGTCACCGCGTTGGATGAACAGCGGCATCTTCTCACCGCGCAGCGCGAAGAGGCCGGTCAACGTATCCAGGGTCTCATGGCCGAACGCCAGGCGGCGATCGAGCGCATTGAGGGACTCGGTGCGCAGATCGTCGGATTGGATCGCGATATCGTCCGGCTCTCGGAAGAGGTTGCCGGAGTGGAATCCCGACTCGGCGCCTTGCAAGGCGTGGTTCGCGAAGAAATGGGATACGGCAGAGAGGGCGAGGAAGAAGGAACTGCGCTGAAAACCTGCGAGGGGGTTCGGGAGGCGCTGGCGGAATGGCTGGTCATCCCGCCGGGACTGGATCGGGCCGTCGAAACGATCCTCGGCGAGCGGGTGCGGGGCTGGTTGGTCGAGGAGCCGATGGCAGCGTGCCGCGCGGTGGAATTTTTAAAAGGAAAAGAGTTGGGTCGCGGGGCCTTCATTCCCCAGCAATTGCGATGGTTGCCCGACACGTCGGCCGATGCCTCGGCCGTCTGGTGGCCGGCCATCAACGGACAGCCGGGAGTGGTGGGTCGTGCGATCGACTTGATCCGTGCCGAGGGGGACTCCGCGCCTACGCTTGGCTACCTGTTCGACGGCATTGTGATTGTGGAGTCCCTGACAGTGGCTCTGCAGCTCTGGGAGCAACATCAGTGGTCCGCTCCAATTGGTCCGACCTGCGTGACCCTATCCGGCGAGACTTTGGATGCCGCCGGCGTGATTACCGGTGGGGGAAGCAGTGGCGGCGGCGGCTTGCTCCAGCGTCGTCGTGAAGTGTTGGAGCTAGAGGCGCGGCGGACGGAGGTCGCAGAGGCGCTCGGACAGACAAGGGCTGCGCGGGACGAAGCGTCTGCCGAGTTGGTCCTGGTGCGTGAGGACGAACAGCGCCTTGCCCGGTCTATCCGTGAGGCGGAGATGTTGGAATTGTCGCTGCAGAAAGACGATGCGGGCGTAGAACGCCAGCGTGGAGAACTGCATCGACGGATGGATGTCTTGGGAGAAGAGCTTGAGCGGGGATTGGCCGAACAGGCTCGGCTGCAGGACCAACTCCATTCCAGCCAAGCGCAACTTGAGCAATGGGTCTCTGAGAAGGCAGGACAGGAAACGGGTTTGCTTGAAATCAGGGAACGAGTGAGTGCTATCGAGCGCGACAGCATGGCGGTGCAGCAACGGCTGACGGAAGTTCGATTGTCCCTGGAGAGTATCCGGGGGCGGCGGGACCATGGTACGAACGATATCGCGCGGTTCACCCAACGCCTCGACGCGGCGCAGCAGCGGGCTGTCGATCTGGAGGAGCAAGTCGCCGGGTTGGTCCAGGCCATTGAGACAAGCCGGGAGGAACAGACCCGGCAGGAAGCGCTGTGCCGAGAATTGGGGAGCGAGGTGGACGGCATCAAGGCGGAGTTGGTGTCTGCACAGGAAGCCCAGGCGCAGGAAATGGCGGGGTTGCATGCGGTGGAGGAGTCTCTCACCGCGGTGCGGCAAAGCTTGTCCGCCTTGCACGACCGACGGATGACGGCGGAAGTGCGCAAGGCGGAGGTGAAGGCGCATCTCTCGACGATCGAGAGCACGCTCACCGGAACCTATCAAATCGATCCGGCCTCGCTGCTTGCGCCGCCGGCGGATGAACAACCGGCGCCGGATGGAGAGGCACCGCCTGTTTCCGTGTCGACTCTTGAGACGCCGCAGTTGCGGGAGCAGATTCATAAAATCCGTGAGCGGTTGGAACGGATGGGTGCGATCAACTTGGCGGCGATCGACGAGCATCGCGAGTTGGAAGAGCGGTATCAGTTTTTGACGACGCAAGAGCAGGATCTGTCCACCTCGATCGCCTCGCTCAAGGAGATCATCCATCGAATCAATCGGACGACCAAGGATATGTTCGTCGAGACGTTCAACGAACTGCAGCAGAAGTTTCGGGAAGTCTTTGCGCAATTCTTTCCCGGTGGGCGCGCCGAATTGCAATTGGTCGAGGAGCCGCTGGAGGAAGGTGTGGAGGATAATGGGGCGCGTGAGCCTGGCGTCGAGATCGTCGCGCAACCGCCGGGAAAGCGCTTGAAAAGCATTACCATGTTGTCCGGGGGAGAGAAGACGCTCACTGCGATGGCTCTTCTGATCGCGAGCTTCCTGATCCGTCCGACTCCATTCTGTATTCTGGACGAAATCGATGCGCCGTTGGACGAAGAAAATATCGGACGGTTCACGGCGGTCTTACGCGGCCTTTCCGCGACGGCGCAGTTCCTCGTGATCACCCACAACAAGCGGACGATGGCGATGGCGGATTCCTTGTTCGGGGTGACGATGGAAGAGCCCGGCGTGTCGACGTTGATTTCCGTCAAGCTCGGCGAGCTGCAGCCGGCCTAATAGCTGCGAGACGACGGTCGCTCCTGTGGGCGGGATAGACCCTCGTTCCCTTGACTGGTCCCGATGAGTTTGTTATACAGTTCTGCTAACGAATATGAGTAGTACTGTGCTGTTTCATGTGACCCCCATCTGATTGATGGAACCATCTCGACTATCCATCCCGCCGTCTCTTGCAGATTCACGGCAGCACGTTATGCGACTTTTGAAGAACTTGTTCAATCGTTTGTCCGATAGCCTGTTGGTCACGGTGCCGAGCCGGATCAGGGCAGCACGGGAATTCGCTTCTGCGCCCGTGCTTCGACTCGTCTCGAGTAAGCCCGCTGCTTCGGCGTCCGGCGACAGCGTGACGAAGCGGGCGCCGTCCCATTCGACCGGCCAATTGGAAGCGCTTGAAGAAGCCCTTCGAAAAAGTCAGGCCTGGTTTCTTGCGCGACAAGATGCCTCTGAAGGCTACTGGGTTGCGGAGCTGGAGGCCGATACAACCCTCACGTCCGAATACTTGATGTTGCGCCACTTCATGAGTTGCGTCGATCCTGAGCGCGAGCGCAAAGCGGTCTGCTATTTGAAATCCGCGCAGCTTCCCGGCGGCGGCTGGCCCATCTACTACGGCGGGTCTCCGGATATCAGCGCGTCAGTGAAGGCCTACTTCGCGCTCAAACTATCCGGTGTGCCGGCGGACGAGCCTTGTATGGTGACTGCCAGGGCCTGCATCCTCGACAAGGGTGGTGTCGTGGCGACCAATGTGTTCACCAAAATCGCGTTGGCGTTGTTTGGCCAATACGACTGGCGCGGCATTCCCAGCATGCCCCCGGAAATCATGCTGCTGCCCAAACGATTCTATTTCAGCATCTACGCGATTTCCTATTGGTCACGAGCCGTGCTGATTCCCCTGTTGATCATTTTCGCGAAGCGGCCGCTCTGCCGGATTTCTGGTGAGCAGGGCATCGACGAGCTGTATACGGAAGCCCCTGCGCACATCGACTACGGTACGGTGCCTCCTTTCAAGAAAGACCGGACATGGTTTACCGCACGAAACTTTTTCATCAATCTCGATGGACTCCTCAAGATCTATGACCGTTCGCCGCTTGAGTGGGTTCGGCAGAAAGCCCTCAAGGGTGCCGCCATATGGATGCTGGATCATATGAAGGGAAGCGGCGGCCTCGGCGCGATTTATCCCGCGATGGCCAATTCTGTCATGGCGCTGCATTGCCTGGGCTATCAGAATGACGATCCCCTCGTCGTGAAAGCGATGCAGGAGATCGCAGATCTCGAAGTGCACGATCGGGTGTATGTGAATGGGCAGTCTGTCGATGCGATGCATTTGCAGCCTTGTCACTCCCCCATCTGGGATACCGCGTTGCTCATCAATGCGCTGTCGGAAGCAGGCATGCCGCAGGATCATCCGGCCTTGCAAAAGGCGGCGACCTGGTTGCTGTCGAAACAAACTACGACGGTCGCAGATTGGATTATTTCCTCTCCTGGCGCCGAACCGGGTGGGTGGTATTTTCAGTTTGAGAACGAACAGTTTCCGGACGTCGACGATTCAGCCGTGGTCCTCATGGCCTTAGCGAAAGTCCGGCTTCCTGACGAGGAGCGGCAGCGCGCGGCGATCCGTCGAGGCTGTCGATGGGTTGTCTCCATGCAGGGTTCCGACGGAGGGTGGGGCGCCTACGACGTCGACAACAACAAGATCGTGTTCAATTACATTCCCTTTGCTGATCATCGAGCCTTGCTGGACCCCAGCACGGCCGATTTGGCCGGGCGTTGCCTCGAAATGCTCGCGACCCTCGGCTACGACTGGACCCACCCCTCGGTGGCCTCGGCGCTGGCCTTCGTGAAGGAAGATCAAGAGCAGGATGGAAGTTGGTATGGTCGGTGGGGAGTGAATTACATTTACGGCACCTGGTCGGTCCTCTCCGGGCTGCGCGCCATCGGAGAAGATGTCTCGTCTCCATACATTCGCCGAGCCGTGAATTGGGTCGAATCGAAACAGAACCCCGATGGCGGATGGGGCGAGTCCTGTCTGTCCTATGGTGATGTTTCGCAGAGCGGCCGCGGCGAGAGCACTCCGTCCCAAACGGCTTGGGCGCTGTTGGCCCTCATGACAGGCGGCGTGACCGACTCTTTTAGTCTGGCTCGGGGTATCCATTACCTCATCAGGAATCAGCGGAAGGATGGGTCATGGGAAGAGGTGCGCCATACGGGGACTGGATTTCCACGGGTGTTCTATCTTCGCTACCATTGGTATTGCCAATATTTCCCCCTCTGGGCGCTGGCCATGTACCGCAATCTCAAGACTCGTGGAATGACGAGGGCAGATGAATTGCGTCAACAGGCCTATCAATCAGGACAGTTCCGGTCACCACGCTGACGGTGTGGGTCCATCCGTGCCAGCCTTTCTCACCATCTGCGATCGGGAGCACCCGTGAGCGCTATCGGAGTGTTTGCCGCCACTCGTTGGGAGGTGGAAGCCGTGCGCCAGGCTTTTCCCGTGACCGAGAGGCGGCTGATTGGAACCGTTCGTTGCCTCCTTGCGCGACGGCCGCACCTCGACTGGTGGATCATTCCGATGGGTGTCGGTCCTGAGCGGGCCACAGCCACTGCGCGGATGGTGCTCGCAGAGCAACGGTTTGCCGCGGTATGGTCCACGGGGTTTGCCTGTGCATTGCGAGCAGCCAACATCGGCGATGTCTTGATGGGAACTCAGGCGACCATGGAGGGCGATCGGGGTAGGCACGGGGCGTCGCTGTGCGCTCCGACGATGGTCGCGTGGGCGCGGCAGGCTCTGGAGAATCAGCATATAGCCGCACAGATCGGCCCGTTTGTGTCAGTGCCGCAGGTGCTTTGCCGGGCGGACGAGAAACGCGGGATGGCTGACCGCGTGGCCGCAATCGGGCTCGACATGGAGAGTGCGGCGTTGGGCTTGGCGGCATCCGAGCGGCAGATTCCTTTCGGGATCGTCCGCACCGTGTCGGACCTCGTCGATGAAGATCTTCCCCTTGACTTCAATTTGTTTCTCAGGCCATCTGGATGGGCGAAGGGTGTGGCTGCCTGCCTGGCTCATCCGACGAGCCTGATTGGACTCAATCGATTACGTAGTCAAAGTCGCACGGCCGGGGCACAGCTCACCGCCGTCTATCGAGCCTGTGCCGACCTGGCCGGTTTCGAAGTGATGGTCTGATAAAGACGGAGAAAAGACTGTTCCCGTCCCAGAAAGACGGACGAGAGGAGGACGGTTTGGACGGCATTGCTCGCATCGGACGATACATACTCAACCTCACGGAGCAAATGGGGCGGATGACGCTGTTCGTCCTCTCCTCGTTTGCCTGGTTGAGTCGCCCTCCTTTTCGGTTCTATCAAATCGTCAAACAACTGAATTTTATCGGCTACAAGTCCACCTTCGTCGTCGTGCTGACGGCGGTCTTTACTGGAATGGTCTTGGCGCTCCAAGGGTACTACACGCTGAGGAAGTTCGGCTCGGAAGCGGTGCTGGGCTCCGCGGTGGCGCTCAGCATCATTCGGGAGTTGGGACCCGTCCTCGCGGCGTTGATGGTCACGGCCCGAGCCGGGTCTGCCATGACGGCAGAAATCGGTATCATGCGAATTACGGAGCAGATTGATGCCCTGGACACGATGGCGATTAATCCACTGCAATATTTGATTGGGCCGAAGCTCGTGGCTAGTTTGATTGCCGTGCCTCTGCTGGTCGCCCTCTTCGATGTGGTGGGGATCTACGGCGGGTACGTGGTCGGCGTGCAGCTGCTGAACGGCAACGAAGGTGCCTATTGGAGTTCAATCGAATCGGCGGTGGAGTGGAAGGATGTGTATGGAGGCATTCTGAAATCCATCAGCTTCGGGTTCTTGATCAGCTGGGTCTGCTGCTACAAAGGCTTTCACACCAAACAGAGTGCAGAAGGGTTGGGGACCGCTACCACGGAAGCGGTCGTCCTGTCGGCGGTCTTGATCCTCGTGTGGGATTATTTCCTGACGTCGGTGCTGCTGTGATGCCCATGCGGTATGAAGCGCGAAGAACATGGGGGAGGAGCCTGCAGGAGAGGCTCGCCTTACGGAGAGGGCATGATTAAACTGGTTGGTGTTGAAAAGACATTGGGTGGGCAGCCGGTCTTGCGAGGGGTGGACCTGACGATCCCCGAGGGGAAACTCACTACCATCATCGGGGGAAGTGGCTCGGGGAAAAGCGTGCTGCTGAAGCACATGATCGGCCTCATGCAGCCTGATCGGGGGGAGATCTGGATCGATGGGACCGACATCGCCCATCTCAAGGGAAAGGCGCTCAACGAGGTCCGCAAGAAATTCGCCATGTTGTTTCAGAGCGCAGCGCTGTTCGATTCGATGTCGGTGTTCGACAATGTCGCCTTTCCCCTTCGAGAAAAGCTTCGCTTGGACGGCGACACTGTCACCAGACGGGTGGAGGAGAAGCTGGAACAGGTGGGGCTGAAAGGCATGGGCCATAAGTTTCCTGCTGAACTCAGCGGCGGGATGCGGAAAAGGGCCGGATTGGCCCGCGCCTTGGTGATGGAACCGGAAATCATTCTCTTCGATGAGCCGACGACGGGACTCGATCCATTGATGGCGAAGGCCATTCACGACCTCATCGTGGCGATGCAGCAACAATTCAAGTTTACCGCGGTGATGGTCAGTCACGAGATCCCCGAGATTTTCGGGATTTCCGATTATGTGGCAATGCTGAAGCATGGGCGAATTGCCGAGATGGCTCCATCGAGCGAGTTTGTGAAGACGACGGATGAGGAGATTCGAGAGTTTATCTTTGTCGGAGGCACCGTCACGGCGAAAGGGGTGCCGACCGCATCCCTCTGATTTAGGAGATCGTATGGAACGTGCAAAGCTGGAATTCATGGTAGGAGTCTTCGTGCTCGTCGGCGTGGCGTGCCTGGGGTATCTATCCATCAAATTGGGTAAGCTGGAAATCATCGGCGGACACAACTACGCGGTCGACGCGGAGTTCACGTCGGCCTCGGGCCTGAAGCCAGGCGCGTCCGTTGAAATAGCCGGGGTTGAGGTGGGGCGGGTGAGGCAAATCGGGTTGAACAGCGACCGAGCCGTGGTCGCCTTGGCGATTCAGGACGGCGTGAAGCTCTATTCGGATACGATTGCCTCGATCAAGACACGCGGAATCATCGGTGATAAGTACCTGGCCTTGTCCGTCGGCGGAGGGGGCGATCCGCTGAAACCAGGGGACAAGATTCGTGACACCGAATCCGGACTTGATCTAGAGGAATTGGTCAGCCAGTATGTACATGGGAAAGTGAACTAGCCTGCGCGGGAGAAGGGTCGAGCGATGGGAAATCACGAACGAGGTCGGTGGCGATATAGGATCACCACTCTCAGGAGAGGTGTTGGAATGAATGGACTGCGATGGACGATGATCGGGGCGGTGCTGGTGCTCCAGCTGTTCATGGGGGGGCTGTCGTCCGCGGTGGGCGGGGCGGCGACCGATTTGTTGAAAGGCACGATCGATGAGGTGTTGAAGATAT
Organism: Nitrospira sp.; assembly: GCA_040006855.1. Lineage (GTDB taxonomy): Bacteria > Nitrospirota > Nitrospiria > Nitrospirales > Nitrospiraceae > Nitrospira_A. The sequence continues at coordinate 1,713 of JBDTWG010000021.1, read as the reverse complement.
TGAATGACAAAGAAATGAAAGAGCCGGCCAGGCATGAAGATCGTCGCCAGCGATTGGAGAAGGTCGTCGCGGCGCGTTTTGACTATCCGGAAATGTCTCGACGGTCCCTGGGCACGCAGTGGAATCAATTGTCCGACAAAGACAAACAGGAGTTTGTCGATCTCTTCCGCACGCTGCTGACCAACACCTATGCAGATAAAGTAGAAACTTATTCGGGCGAGGGTGTCCAGTACCTCAATGAGCGGACTGAAAAAGAATATGCCGAGGTGCGCACCAAGGTCCTCTCCGGAAAAGCTGAAATTCCGATGGATTATCGGCTCCTGCACAAGGATAACGATTGGCGTGTGTACGATGTCGTGGTCGATGGCGTCAGTCTGGTGAATAACTACCGTGGTCAGTTTACGAAGATCCTCCACACCTCCTCTTATCCCGGCCTCGTCGATCAACTCCGCAAGAAATCCGATAAGATCAAAGCCCCCTAGCCAGGGGGCGGTCGATTCCGGCAAGCGCCATGCAGGGTAATCACTTGTTGTCGATTCGTATTCTCTTGGCGCTGGCCGGACTCCTGCTCGGGAGTCTTCCGACGCCCGCTCACGCAGACACGCAGATTTTTCCGGTCCCGTCCGTCTCGACCAGTAAAAACGACGGCAACGATGCCGGGTTGATTGCGCCTATCCTGATCTCGGATCCGGACGGTGAGCTGAAATATCTCATGGCGCCGATGCTCATTCAGAATTCGATCGTGGGCAGTCGCGCGGTATTCAATCTGTTCAAGTACGACCCGGGTGGACGTCAGATGCGCTTCATCGCCTCGCTGACTGAGCGGATCGAGCGTAAGGTACTGTTTGATTATGTGGATCCGGCCTTTGGAAACGGACAATATTCACTCAACTTCGGCGGGACATTTTTTAAGAATGCGACGTCGCGTTTCTTTGGACTCGGCCAGTCGACGGTGCAGGCTGATGAGTCGAACTACACGGCCAGGGAGGCGCGCGCCTACTGGCGGCTTGGTCTGTACGCCAATGAGGTGACCCAGATTTCGGTCGGGCAGCGCGTTCGGCAGGTGCAACTTCAACGGGGTGCCACGGAGCTCCCATTTTCGGTCGAACAATTTCCCACGGTCGATGGTATGCAAGGCGAGTCCATTATCGTGGGTCACCGCGCCTCGTTTTACTACGATACGCGCGACAGTTTGGTCACACCTACTGACGGCGTGGCGGTGATGGCCTATGCCGAGCTGAACCAAAATATCAAAAATGGCGACCATCCGGTCTATTCGCGATACGAACTCGAGATCAAGAAGCTGTTTCCGAGTGAATCGAAGCGGGCCATTCTCATCGTACGTGCTGACTTGCAAGCGACGATCGGTTCCCAAGTGCCGTTTTTCGAGCAGTCGTCCCTTGGGGGGCAGAACAACCTCCGCGGGTTCGGAATGGATCGATATATCGATAAGCATTTGATCGCCTTCAGCATCGAGGAACGCATCCATCTCTTGCGGACTAAAGTGGCCGGGGTAACGGCGGATTTCGAGGTGGCTCCCTTTCTGGACACGGGCCAGGTGTTCAACTCGTTTAAGGATGTAAGTTTTCAGGACTATCGCATGACTCCTGGGGTGGGGTTTCGCGCGATTGTGCGTCCCAACGTCGTCGGTCGCCTCGATTACGGCTATAGCCGAGAAGGCGGAGCGATTTTTGCGGGTTTAGATTTTCCCTA
>JBDTWG010000020.1:0-20131 GCA_040006855.1 Nitrospira sp. | reverse complement strand
ACAGCGCGCCTGTGCTCAGACCGTGACAGATCATCGTCATCATCGCGCCTTGCAGGCCGAGCGGGTTCCAGGAAAAAATTCCGAGTAGGACGAAGCCGAGGTGACTCACGCTGGTATAGGCCACCAAACGTTTGAGATCGGTTTGCGCAAAGGCCATCACCGCGCCATAGACGATCCCGATCACGGCGAGCACGAGCGCGAGGGGCGTGAATTCATGGGCTGCGTTTGGAAAGAGCGGTACGACGAAACGCAATAGACCATAGGCTCCGGTCTTCAGCAGCAGGCCGGCCAGGATGACGCTTCCGGCCGTCGGCGCTTCGGAATGTGCGTCGGGTAGCCAGGCATGCAAAGGAACCACCGGCAGCTTCACCGCGAATGCGATGATAAATCCGAGCATAATCCACAGCTCGGCTCCGCGGGTCAGTTGCGTGCCCAGCAGATCGCCATATTGGAAGGTGTACAGACCGGTCGTCTGATGATGCATGAAATAGAGCGCCAGGATGGCAATTAGCATCAGCAATCCGCTGAGCTGTGTGAACAGCAAGAACTTGATGGCGGCATACACCCTGCGCTCGTGGCCCCAAATCGCGATCAGGAAATACATCGGGATCAGCATCAGCTCCCACGCGAAATAAAACAGGAACAGGTCGAGCGCGAGAAACACTCCGGCGATGCCTGCCAACATCCACATGAGATTGAAGTGGAAAAAGCCGATCTTGTCCTGGATCTCCGTCCATGAGCACAACACGGACATGAGACCCAGGAAAAACGTGAGCACCAGCATGAGCAGACTGAGACCATCCACGCCGAGGTGGAAGTGAATGCCGAACTGCGGTACCCAGGTCCAATCCACCTCGGCAAACCAGACGGCCGGGGCACCGACCGGGACGATGCGATCGCCGCGAATCCACATGACCAGCGAAAGTACGAGGTCGAACGCCGTAGCGGCAAGGGAGATCCAACGAGGCAAGTGTGTATTCCACCGCGCGCTCAACCACGCCAGCATGCCGGCCACGAGCGGAATGGCAATGAGCCACACGAGAATCATAACAACACCGCCAACGCCAGAAACAACACCGAGCCGAGGGCAATACCGGCAGCGTACCAGCGCATCACACCCGTCTGTGTATGCTGGAGCGCGCGGTACAAGACCTCCGTAAGGCGGGCAATGCCGGTGTAGAACCCATCGATGAAATCGTCTTTATTCACCCGAGCCGCCCACAGGAAGGGCTGAACAAATACGCGGTCGTAGAGCCAGTCAAATCCCCAGTCCGCCGACCACCATGCGTGCAGAGCACGCCCGGCGGGATTCGCAACCACCAGTTCCGCCAGGCTCCGCCTCTGCAGATGAAACAGGTAGGCGACAGAGAGGCCGCTCAAGAGCGCCAACGCGGCGATGACCTCTGAGAGGCTCTCCGTCATACCGGCGGCGTTCGTCTCGACCATCGTCGGCAGAGTGAACTGGAGGAACGCGAGCAACGGCTCCTTCACCACCCCTCCCACGATCGAAAAGACAGCCAGGATCACGAGCGGCACCGTCATCGCGTATCCCGGCCGCTTGCTGACCGGTGTTTGAATGGGACCGAAGAAGACCCGGAAGATCAGGCGGAACGTGTACAACGAGGTGAGCAGCGCCCCGAACATGCCGACGATCCAGAAGCCCGGATGCCCCTGCGCTGCCGCCCAGGTTCCCCAGATGATGAGATCCTTGCTGTAGAAGCCGGCCGTAACGAAGGGCAGCCCAGCGAGTGAGCAGCCGGCAATGAGAAACGTCCAGAAGACGAGGGGCAGTTCCTTGCGTAGTCCTCCCATGCGGAAGATGCTGTGCTCCTCGCGCAGCGATTCAATGACCACCCCGGCTCCGAGGAACAATAACGCCTTGAAGAACGCATGGGTCACAAAATGAAAAATGGCTGCAGACCATGCGCCGACCCCCAACGCGAGAAACATGTAGCCGATCTGACTTACGGTTGAATACGCGAGAATCCGCTTGATGTCGTGCTGCGTGAGTGCGCTGCATCCGGCCAGCAATAGGGTGGCTGCGCCGACGGCTGCCACGGTCCATTGCGCGGCCGGTGCGAGTTCAAACAGCACATGCGTGCGCGCCACCAGATAGACTCCGGCCGTGACCATGGTGGCCGCATGGATGAGGGCGCTAGTCGGCGTTGGCCCGGCCATGGCATCCGGCAACCAGACCTGGAGCGGGAGCTGCGCCGACTTCCCCACCGCGCCGCCCAAGAGCAGCAACGCAGCCGCGACGGCGAGAGTGGACCCCCCCGCCCACTGTTCCGATGCCCGATGCATCAGGTCTTGAATCTGCAGAGTGCCTAAACTCGTGAACAGCAGAAACAAGCCCAACAACATCGCCGTATCGCCGACGCGTGTGACGATGAACGCCTTGCGAGCCGCCGAACCGTTCACCGGATCGCGGTACCAGAATCCGATCAGAAGATAGCTGCAGAGGCCCACGCCTTCCCATCCCAGGTAGAGCAGAAGCAGGTTGTCCGCAAGCAGCAGCGTGAGCATCGAGGCGACGAACAGGTTCATGTAGGCGAAGAACCGGCTGTACCCCTCATCGTGCGTCATGAACTCAGCCGAATAGAGATGGATCCAAAAGCCGACGAAGGTGACCACGAGGATCATCACCAGAGAAAGCGCGTCCACATAGAAACCGATGGTCGGCTGAAAACCGGCGACATCGATCCAAGTCCAGAGGACCTCGCTGTATGCCTGGCCGACAGGAGATGCGGTGACAAAGCCGGTTGCAACCCACATCGTGATCACGGCCGAGAGGCCGATCGAGCCCACGCCCAGTGCGGTCACGACACTACGCGAGCAGCGCGACCCCAGCACCGCAAGCACGAGCGCGCTCGCCAAGGGGATCGCCACGATCGACCATAACAATCCCATCTCGCTACCCCCTCATCTCGCTCGGCAGATCCGCGTCCAGGGACTTAAAATGGTGATACAGTTGCAGGACCAAGGCGAGTCCCACCGAAACTTCCGCCGCAGCCATGGCGAGAATAAAGAGAAAGGCAATCTGTCCGTCCGCCTGCTGCCATCGCGACCCCGCGACCACAAAGGCCAGGCCTGCCGCGTTGAGCATTACCTCGAGCGACATGAGCATAAAAATCACATTACGGCGTACGAGCAGGCCGATCAGTCCCAGGGAGAACAGGATCCCTGCGAGGGCCAGCCCATCCCTGATGGGTATCTCGAGCATTTCGAATCTCCGCTTTGTGGGTGGCGCGGCATCCCAGGTGGTAGGCACCCACGAGGCCCGCCAGCAACAACATGGACGCCAGCTCCACGCCGATGACATAGGGTCCGAACAACACCATGCCGACTTGTTTAGGGTCTACCATTCCCATTCCCAGGTGAGCGTCGCCGCCGCGTACGATCACATAGACAACCTCACCCAGCAGCAGGCCGGCCAGAACCGTGGGACCGATCCAGATCCCCGGCGTCAGCCAGGATTTCTCCAACGACACAGCCTGCGCGCCAAGATTGAGCATCATGACCACGAACACGAACAACACCATGATGGCTCCCGCATAGATAATGACCTCGAGCGCGGCTACGAATGGAGCCCCCATCACGTAAAACACCACCGCGACCGCCAGCAGCGACACAATCAAATACAACAACGCATGGACCACATTCAGACTCGTCAACATGAGAACAGTGGCGATGATGGCCAGGGTTCCTGCAATATAGAATGCCACTTCCATAGGCACCTCACGGGAGTAGGCTGTGAACGTCCACCGGTGCGGCCTCGTGCGCGGCCTGCCCCTTGTCCTTCCCGCCGATCTGTACCCCAGCGACGCGCCAGAAGTTATAGTCGGGATATTTGCCAGGTCCATTGATAAGCAGGTCTTCCTTTTCATAGACCAGATTCTGACGGTGAAACTCGCCCATCTCAAAGTCAGGCGTCAGTTGAATCGCATAGGTGGGACAGGCCTCCTCGCAATACCCGCAGAAAATGCAACGGGAGAAGTTGATCCGAAAGAACTCCGGAAATCGGCGGCCGTGCTCATCTTCCGTGGCCTGAAGGGCAATACAGCTCACCGGGCAGGCGACCGCACACAGATTGCAGGCGACACAGCGCTCACCTCCATCAGGATCACGCGAAAGGATGATTCGGCCTCGATAGCGCGGGGCCAGGTAGGGCTTTTCCTCCGGATACTGCACCGTCACCCTTTTCTCAAAGGTGTGCAGGAACACGTACCACATCGATTTCAGTATGCTGAGCATAGGTTAACGCCAGGCGAGCACCAGCGCTCCGGTCACAACCAGATTGGCCAGCGCCAACGGCAACATGATCTTCCACCCCCAGGACATGAGCTGATCGAATCGTGGGCGCGGCAGAGAGGCCCGCAGTAAAATGAACAAGGTAATGAAGAAAAACGTTTTGAGCAGAAACCAGACGATCGGCGGAAGTACCGGACCGAGCCAGCCTCCGAAAAACAACACCGTGATCAGCGCGGAGATCAGCGTCACGCCGAGATACTCGCCGACAAAGAACATGCCGAACTTCATCCCGGAATATTCAGAGTGATACCCGGCCACCAGCTCGCTCTCCGCCTCAGGGAGGTCGAATGGGGTGCGGCGCGTTTCGGCCAGGCCGGCGATCAGAAACAAGACGAAGCCGAGGAATTGTGGAACGACGAACCAGACTTCCCTCTGCGCTTCCACGATGGCCGGGAGGCTGAACGATCCGGCAAGGAGCACCACCCCCATCAGGGAAAGGCCCATGAACACTTCGTAGCTGATCATTTGGGCCGCCGCCCGCATGCCGCCGAGGAGCGCATACTTGTTGTTGGAGGACCAGCCGGCCAGCACCACGCTATACACGCCGATCGATGACAGGCCTAGAACAAACAGCAACCCGATGTTCAGGTCGGTGATGATGATGCCCGGAGCGACTGGAAGCACGGCAAACGCCATCAATGCGGTCAGCATGATGATGGCCGGAGCCAGAATAAAAACTGGCTTATCCGCGAACGGCGGGACCCAGTCTTCTTTCATGAAGATCTTGATGCCGTCAGCCACCACCTGGAGTAGCCCGAACGGTCCGACGCGATTCGGACCGTACCGGTCTTGCCACAACGCGAGCAGCCGCCGCTCGAGCCAGATGAGCCATGCTGCGATGGTGAGCGCGGCGAAGAGAATGCCGAGGACCGAGAGCATTGGATACGGGCTGGTCATGTGAGACTCACGATCGTCCCCCATTCCGGCAACCCCAATCCAGCGATAGGAGCCAGTCCTGCGGACAGACCGGCAACACCACGCGGCAGGTCGGGCCGGATGCGGACGGGCAGTCTGAACGTGCCGCCGGCACAGCGCACCTCGACCTCCTCCCCCTCCGTGAGATCAACTGCATTCACCGCCACATGAGCAGTCGCTGCGAGTTCGGCAACACCCGGCGCCGAAAGACTCAGTTCATCCGAGCCGAAGATGTGATACATCGACACCAGCAGCCACTCTCCCTCCCGCGGCTCAAAGGCAGCGGGAATCTCACTGAAATAGGATCGGCCGTGAAACGGCGTGGGCTCGACCATCCGCACTCCTGCGTCGCCGCCGCGCAGAGGGCCGCCGATCTCTCTCTGATAACTGTTGGTCGCCTGAATGGAATTCCATCCGGGCGCCCAGACGAAGGGGATGAGTGATCCTGGCGGGTGCGTGGGCGCGCCTTCCATGGAAAACGACAGCGGCGAGTCAGGATCATCCGGTGGCTTGGGCTCCGAGACGTTGATATCGGCCAGGACCGCAGTGCGGCCGCTTGCCCGGTGCGGCGAGCGCGGAACTTTCGCTCCGGCGATCCGGAATTGAGCCGACGGCGCAGCATCGCAAGCAGGAGCCAGTTGCGGCAAGGCCGTCGCCATTGCAGCCAGCACCTCATCAAGACTTTTCCAAGAATCTCTTCCAAGCCACCGCCAACTTTCCTGAATGGCGCCGGACGGCACAAAGGCTTGGAAAAACCGCTGGGCACGTCCCTCGCTGCTGATGAACGTGCCGTCGGATTCCGCGAAAGTCCCGGACGGCAACACAAGTTCGGCTTTCACGGATATCCCATTGACGAGGTGATCAAGCAGGATCACGTGTGGCGCCGCACTGAGGAACGCATCGACATCGGCGCGAGGCGCGCGTCGATACAGGTCATTTTCAAGAATGATGAGCGTATCGGCGTCGCCGTCTTTGACCGCTTGAAACGCCGCGGTCAATGGATTCGCGCCCATCAGCATGGCGCCCACACTATTGCACTCAGGCGCCGTAAAGCTGAGCATGGCCCCTACAGCCATGGCTACATTGGCGGCCGCCTGGATAATGGCCTCGCTGTTGCAGCTCTGACCGGAAATCACCAATGGTTTTTTGGCGTTCTTGAGTGCGCGGGCGATCTCACCCGCCAGCGGGAAATCCCCTCGCGAGGGTGCCTGCGGGTCAAGCGCGTTCGCCACCGCGAAACCCAGGCGCGCGAGATCGTCAGGGGCTGCATGGAACGTGGCTGTGGCAATCTCGTCCAGCCGCGTGGCATAGGGGGTGGCGATATACAGCGGGCCCTTCTGATCCTGAATGGCGTCGCGCAGGCCATGGTCCATCCACAATGGAATCTTGAACTCCTTCGCCATCTCGATGGGCTGTCGACGCACCGACTGGCGCAGAGCCAGAGCCATGCGGGGCGCGACGTTGGTCACGTCCTCACCCAATACGAATACGGCGTCGCACTCTTCCACCTCGCGGAGTGTGGGCGTCCGCAGAGGACCGCGCCGAAGAATATCGATGGCCAACGCCGCGAGCTTCGCTGCGCTGTCCGCCATGCCGGAATAGAACCGGTTCGGGCCCACCAATGTGCGTAAGGCAAAGTTGGATTCCAGCGAGGCTCGTGGCGAGCCGATGCCGATGGGTTTACCGGAGGCAAGCGTGTCACGCAGCTGCCGACTTGCCGTCTCAGCACTGATCGCCTTGCCGTTCAACAAGGGCTCGCGGATGCGATGGTCACTGTTGACGAATTCATAACCGAACCGCCCCCGGTCACAGAGAAAATAGCCGTTGACCTCGTGATTGTAGCGGTTGACGATGCGCCGCACTGTCCCGGAATGCTCACCGACGTCGGTATTGCACCCAAGCCCGCAATGCACGCAGATCGAGGGAGCAAACTGCTGGTCCCACTTGCGTGTGTAGTGGCGCTTCAGGGTTTTATCGGTGAACACGCCGGTCGGGCAGATCTCGACGAGGTTGCCGCTAAATTCATTTTCCAGCACGCCGTCTTCATGGCGGCCGAAGAAGACGGTATTGCGTGATGCAAAGGCATCCAGGTCTCGCCCGCCGGCGTAATCGCGATAGTACCGGACGCAACGGTAGCACTGGATGCAGCGGTTCATCTCATGATTCACTAATGGGCCGAGATTCTGGTTGCGAAACGTGCGCTTGTCGAACTCATACCGCCGATAATCGTGACCTGTCATCACCGTCATATCCTGCAGATGGCACTCCCCTCCTTCATCACACACCGGACAGTCGTGCGGATGATTCAGCATCAAGCCCTCGATGATGGCAGCGCGGAAGGCCACCGCCTCAGGATCCTGGATGGCGATGCGCGTGCCCTCGACTGCAGGGGTCATGCAGGCCATGACGATCTTTCCATGCTGGTCCTGCTCGTCCTTGAACTGTTTGACGGCGCACTGCCGACAGGCGCCGACGGATCCGAGCGCGGGGTGCCAGCAGAAATAGGGCAGATTCAATCCGGCAGAGAGACAGCCGTGCAGCACATTCTCTTCCGCATTCATCTGATACGATATTCCGTCAACATGAACCGTCGACACAACTACCTCCATGGACAGCGTTTCTCGCGAATGTGCCGCTCGAAATCTTCCCGGAAGTATTTCATGGCGCTTTGCAACGGCTCTGCCGCGCCGGGCGCCAATGCGCAAAAGGTGGCGCCGGGGCCCCACATGCCGGCCTGAGAGGCCAGCTTGTCGAGATCGCCCGGCTGCCCGCGGCCCCCTTCCATGGACTGTAGAATTCGCTCGACCCATCCCAGTCCGCTCCAGCAGGGCGTGCACCAGCCGCAGGATTCCTGCGCGAAAAAATGCATCAGATTCCAGGTCATGCCCACCGGACAGGTCTGGTCATCCAGCACAATCATGGTGCCGGTGCCCATACGACTGCCGATTTTCGTCATGGCGGTGAAGTCCATGGGCGTATCCAGATGTTCTTCTGTGACAAAGTCGGTCGATGCACCGCCCGGAAGCAGCGCCCGAAATGTCACGCCATCGCGCATACCGCCGGCATGCTCTTCAAGGATTTCACGAATCGTCGTTCCCATAGGCAACTCCCAGAGTCCGGGGCGCTTCACTTTCCCGCTGACCCCGAACAGTTTGGTGCCGGCATCGTCGGTACGCCCCAAGTCACGGAACCACTCCCCACCATGATTGATGATGTGAGGCACGCAGCAGAGCGTTTCGACATTGTTGACCACCGTGGGCTTGCCGAAGAGACCGACCACAGGGGGAAAGGGCGGCTTCGATCTTGGATTGGCGCGCTTACCTTCCAGCGCATTGAGCAACCCGGTTTCCTCACCGCACATGTACCGTCCGCCACTCAGGTGCAGGTACAACTCAAGACTGTAATCAGCACCCAGAATATTCTTGCCGAGATAATGCGCGTCGTACGCTTCCATGATGGCCCGAGAGAGCCGCTCGGCCGCCTGCACATACTCACCGCGCAGAAAGATGTAGGCAACATCGGCCTCGATGGCGAATCCCGAGATGATCATGCCTTCGATCAGTTGGTGCGGGTCCCGCTCCAGCAGCAGGCGGTCCTTAAAGGTGCCGGGCTCCATCTCATCGGCATTGCAGATCAGATACGTCGGGTTCGGCGCGTCTTTTCCCAGTGGAACGAACGACCATTTCTTCGCCGTCGGGAAACCGGCGCCGCCTCGGCCGCGCAGGTTCGCGTCTTTCACTGCGTCCGTGACGCTTTTCGAAGTCATCCCGCCGAGCAAGACCGTGCGGACCGCCTGGTAGCCGCCGGCCTGCTCATAGGCGCGTAGGTTCACAGCCGACCCGTCCTGGGGCATGTTCTTGGTCAGCGGTTTATTGGTGACAGACGTCATTGATAGGTCTCCAGCGCCCGATCGATCTTCTGCGGATCCAAGTCGCTGTGCAGGTCGTCGCCTACCATCATGGCCGGAGCACGGTCGCAACAGCCCAAGCACACGATCGGCAGTAGCGTAAATCGATTGTCAGGGGTGGTTTCACCGAGCCCAATTCCCAGGCGCTTGCCGAGGTGCTCGCGCATGCGGTCATAGCCCATGATCCAACAGCTGACGCTATCGCAGATCATGATCACATGACGGCCGACGGGCTTCCGAAAAATGAGATTGTAGAAGGTTGCGACACTATCCAGCTCTGTGACCGACATGCCGAGATGGGCGGCGATATCGTGAAGGCTTTCGTCGGAGACCCAGCCTCGGTGCCGCTGTACGATTCTCATCGCATCGATGCAGACGGCGTCACGTTTCGGATAGTGCGCGGCTTCCGCCTCGATCTCGCGGATCTCATCAATGCTCAACATCGTGCCATCTCCTCATCGATCAATATCCGCGAGAACAAAATCCATCGCTCCCAGGATGGCGATTAAGTCCGGGACCATCAAATTCCGACAGATCAGCGGCAGCATTTGCATGTGGGGAAACGACGGCGTTCGAATGCGCGTCCGGTAGGACACCGTGCTGCCGTCGCTCACCAGATAGTAGCCGTTGTTGCCTTTGGTCCCCTCAATGGCCCCCAGCGCCTCCCCAGGCGGAATCACAGGGCCCCAACTCACGCCCAAGAAATGGGTGATGAGAGTCTCGATGTCCTGCATTGTGCGGGCTTTCACCGGCGGCGTGGCCAAGGGATGATCCGACTTGTACGGTCCAGCAGGCATATTCTCGACGCATTGAGCGATGATGCGCAGGCTTTGCCGCATCTCCTCCACCCGTACGAGCGCGCGACCATAGCAATCGCCGGTGTGCGCGGTGGGAATTTCGAACTCGAATTGTTCGTAGCCGCAATACGGTTGCCGCTTACGAAAGTCCCATTCGAATCCGCAGGCGCGAAGATTCGGGCCCGTCACACCCCATTCGATGGCCTGCTCGACGGTATATCTGCCGATGCCTTTCGTCCGCGCCTTGAAGATGCGGTTCTGCAGCACCGCCCGATCGTACTCGAGCAATCGAGGCGGAAGGTACGCGATGAAATCCCGGAACATCCGCTCCCAGCCTGTGGGCAAGTCTGCGGCCACCCCGCCGATACGAAACCATGACGGATGCATGCGGGCGCCGCAGATGGCCTCGATGATCGCGAACGTCCGCTCGCGATCGTTGAACGTATAAAACACCGGAGACATCTGTCCCAGATCTTGCGCTAGGGTGCCATACCAGACCAGATGGCTGTTGATGCGAAACAACTCCGCCAACATCACGCGAATGACCTGGGCGCGGGGCGGAACCTCAATACCAGCCAGCTTCTCCACTGCCATCAGATAGGCCATGTTGTTCATGACGCCGCCAAGATAGTCGATGCGGTCTGTGTAGGGAATATATGTGTGCCAGGACTGACGCTCCCCCATCTTTTCGGCGCCCCGATGATGGAACCCGATGTCGGGCACCGCATCCACGATCTCTTCACCATCGAGCTGCAAGGCAATGCGCAAGACGCCGTGCGTGCCCGGGTGTTGGGGGCCTACATTGAGAAACACGAAATCGGCGTCATCGCGCGCGTGGCTCATTCCCCAATCCTCAGGGCGAAAGCGTAATGCCTCTTGCTCGGCCCGCTCTTTGTCCGGGGGCAACTCATAGGGCCCCATTTCCGTAGCGCGTGCGGGGTGGTCCTTGCACAACGGATGGCCCACCCAGCTCTTCGGCATCAAAATGCGCTGGAGATGCGGATGTCCGTCGAAGACGATTCCAAACATGTCCCACGCTTCACGCTCATACCAGTTGGCGGCGGGCCAGATGTCCACAATGCTCGGCAACGAGAGCCGGGCTTCCGCGAGAGCCACCTTGATGCGCACGTATTCATTCCGATCGAACGACAGAAGATGATAGACCACCGTAAAGTTGCTCGGAGGTTGGCCATCGCGATGCGTGCGCATGCGCTCGTCGATCGCGGTGAGGTCATAGAGCATTGTGTACGGCTGCTCTATCTCCTGCTTGAGATAACGGAGCATGTCATGCAAGCGATCTTTTTCGACCCACACGGTGGGGATGTGATCGCGGGTTTCCTGGAGCAGAACCGCCGATCCGAACCGCCGGTTGATTGTCTCGATGATGGCCGGTGCGGTGATCATACTTCGTCCGGCTCCCGGAGCACGGTCGCCTGCTGCCGGGTCGGCCGCATCAAGTCGCGCATGGAGGGAAGCGGCGCCCGTGTGGTTTCCTGCTGACCTATGGTCCAGCTCAACGGACGCCGTTCCACTTCCACGGCTTTCTGCAGCAGGAGGAGGCCTTCCAGAAAAGCATCCGGGCGTGGCGGACAACCCGGCACATACACATCGACGGGAAGGAACTTATCCACGCCCTGCACCACGCTGTAGATGTCATACATGCCGCCGGAATTGGCGCAGGAGCCCATGGATATGACCCAGCGTGGTTCCATCATCTGCTCATACAGCCGCTGAACGATGGGCGCCATCTTGATAAAGACCGTCCCTGCGACCACCATGAGATCCGCCTCACGAGGCGTGCCCCGAATCACTTCCGCGCCGAACCGCGAGACATCGAACTTACTCGTAATGCTGGTGGCCATCTCCACATAACAACAGGAGAGCCCGAAGTTGAACGGCCACACGGAGTTTTTACGACCCCATGCGACCAAATCCTCCAACCGCGAGAGGATGACGCTGCGGCGAACGGCCTGTTCGAATGGCTCCTGATCCGGGTGAGCGACCAGACCCGTGATGTCGGGTTTTGTCAGTGACCACTGCATGCAGGTCCTCCGTTATCGCGCATTGAGGCGTTCCGTGGCCCAATCGAGCGCACCAACGCCCCAGAGATACACCAATGCCGCCATGAGCACTCCGATGAAGATCACGGCTTCCCAATAGCCTGCCCAACCAACTTCGCGTGCCGCGACGGCCCAAGCAAACAGGAACACGGCTTCCAAATCGAACACCACAAAAAACACGGCGACGAGATAGAATCGCGCCGACAAGCGCACGCGCGCCGAGCCTTCGGAGATAATGCCGGACTCGTAGGGCGTGCCGGTAGCCGGATCCCGATGCCGTTGTCCCAGGACATAGGACCCGAGCATGGAGGCGGTCACAAGGATCACCAGCGCGGCATATACGATTAGCGGCCATAACAGAGCGTCGTTCATTTGCACCGATGATCCCGCGCATTCACATACCGTTCATCAAACAGCCGTCCTTCCGCTTCACCTTGCGGGTCCAAGTAGAATGCTGAATCAGGCCATCAGCGAGAGCCGCCTCATTGTGAGAACGGGGCGGAGCTGCTGAGACCATTCTCTGCTTCAAGCTGTCCGCTCATAGCTAGGGATTTCCCTGGCCTCTCGCTTGCCGCTCGTCCAACGTATCATCCGGCCGCCCGTTCGACATGCCCGCCGAATTTGTAGCGCGTCGCGGAGAAGACCTTCTCTCCTTTGCAATAGATTCACACTGGTCCGGCCTCTCGCCTGTTCAACCTGCCATTCATCGACGATCAGTCATGCTGTTGCAGCCGCTTCCAACTCCCTCGATATGCCCACACGCGTCCTTCATTCCATACGGTGAAACTTACTTCCGACCTCAGCAGCATAGTAGGCGTAGGACGCTCCACGCTGTGTCGCCAAGACCGTGTCGAACAGTTCCACGGTCAACTCGGGTCGTCCAGCAAATTGCGCGACATGACCACAATGCAATGCACAGGCGGCCGTCATTGCGTGGGGATCAACCGCGACTTTGGAAGGAAGCGTGGCAACCAGTGAACGCATGCCCACGGGCAAAGAGTTGGCATGCCGGCTGATCAGGGTAACGCTCCCCCAGGACTACGCCGAAGAAGGGAGCGGCGGGCGGTATCGACGTGACGTTCACCGTGCCCCTCCCATGTTCCTGCGTTTCTCCGCCCTCACCCATCCAGAGTGACTACGTATGTGCGCCCCTAATACGCAAGTCGCATGCCAGAAGAAATATCCAGACCGCATTGAACGAAGTGGCAACTATTACAGCGGCTTGGGAGCACAGGCCCATGACGCACGCTGTAGGCACACACGACTCAACGCTGCGCAGTCGCGAGGGCTCGCGGTTTATGAGCTGATTTCGCGATTTTTGGCGAGGCAGGCACTTCAGACCAGGTGTTGACGATCGTAGGCATGGGAGATGAGTCGAAGCACAAATCCGCCGGCCAGGTGGCTCCTGCTGCGACTGAGCCAGACCGATTGAACCCGGAGTCATGAAGGTTGGCGACGGCCGGGGGTCAGCGATTGACGTCAGCTTTGAAGCAGACTGTTTTTCAGCCGTGGTTGTTCGCCAGGGCATTTCGCTCTCCGTACTCAGGAGGTGCTATTCCGATTGCTTCGTGAACTCTCTGAGCGCCACCGCCTGATTGTGTTGCTCATCGGCCGATGCATATACCAACGTGACCGTTTTCCCGCGAGAGCGTTGCGCCAATTGCTTCAGCGCGTCGATGCCCCCGGATTCGGTCAACTCCTTTCGGTAACGGGTCAGAAAATCCACCCACTTTACAGGATCGTGTCCGAACCATTTGCGAAGTGCGGTACTTGGGGCGAGTTCTTTTCTCCATTCGTCAATGTGCGCCATGTTCTTGCTGACCCCGCGAGGCCAGATACGATCGACTAGAATTCTGAGGCCATCTCGCTTGCTGGGCTCGCTGTAGATGCGCTTAATTCGTACCATTCTTACACCTCTGTGGAGTCGTTCGATAACTCTCGATCCAAGACCTTCTCTCCGGCTGCAGGCTCCGCAATGTTCGAGTATCGGGCTACATCGCAGGCCTGTTCCTCTGCGATTCACGTCATACTAAATGCCCGAGCTCCTCAAGCCGGTCGAGCAGCAGATGAAAGTAGATGAGTCCGCCAAAGGGCTTCCATCGGCTGAGAACCTGCTGGACTCCGTGATAGTCCAGCGGCTGGAGAAGATGCAGCCACCGCTCAAGATTCTGGCGGGCACCCACATCATCCCCAGGAAACACGTGCGTTCGGCCGAGGCCGCGAAGCAATGCATATTCTGCGGTCCAACGCCCGACTCCCCGAAACCGCAGCAGCCTCTCCAGCGCCGCGTCATCACGTAGCGACTCGATCGGCGCCAGATCGATCGAACCGGCCCTGATCGCTTCCGACATTTCGCTCAAGGCTCGCCCCTTTTGACGGCTGTATCCCAACGCTCCCAGTTCGACGAGATCCGCACGTGCGAGGTCTCCAGGCTCAGGAAAGGCACAGGCATGCGTCTCTGCAGCGAATCGAACCCCATACCGAATGACCAACCTGCTCATGACCGTGATGCCCACGGTCAGACTGAGTTGTTGACAGCTAATCCCATTGACCAGCGCTTCGAAAAGTGTCGGGAAGCGCGGCGGCTTGAAACCGACAAACCGCTGCGCCAGGCGGTTCAGTTTCGCATCGCCTGCCGCGAACTCATAGAACGGCTGAAGATTCACTTGAATGCCAAGCAGCCGCTCAAGCGCCTTAGTCACCTCGCTCTGCGTCGAAACGCCAAGCCGGGAGCCGGCCACTGTGACTTCGAGGCGGTCTGCTCGCTGTCGGACAGCCACTTTTACCGGTCGGCTTCGAATGACCAGGATTCGCCAATAGGTTGCGCCGTCCCAATGGTCCACTTCATTATGAACGCGTCGCCGGAGCACCCAGGCGGTCAGATCCAATCGAAACGGCGGCACTGGATCAAGTGAAAACGTGATCTGCTTCGCCATCTCTCGGCCCCACGCAATTCACTTCCGGTCCAATTCGCTTGCGCCGACCGTCCGCACAGCGAGTGAGCCTCGGCGGCTGGATGCACTCGAAGACAGGGCCAAATCTCCCGGCCTCTCTTCGGCGCGCATTTCGACGTAATGGCCCCTCATATCGACCTCAATGAGTCTGCGACCGAGGAGCTATCAGAGCCTTCTCGCAAGAGGCGCCACTCATTGATGATCGGATGTAAAGCGCGCCTTCCTCACAGCGAGTACCGGACAGGGCGCTCGACGTAAGACGCCTTCGGCCACACTGCCTCGCAGCACATGAGAAATTCCTCGTCTACCGTGCGTGCCCATGACAATGAGGTCACAGTTCTTGCCGCCTGCCCAGTCAAGAACCGTGTCGGTCGGGTCGCCGCCACAAACCGCCTCTCGAACGGAAATACCCGCCGACTGGATGGCATCCACATAGGGCTTGAATTGCGAATCGATTTTTGACTTGAGCCGATCCTGTTGCACCAACATATGATCGTCGTCATACGCTACCGGTTCCAAGACGTGCAAGAGCGACAAGGCTGCGCCAAAATCCTTTGCTATCTGAATTCCATACTCCAGCGCATCCAAGGAACAGTCTGAAAAATCGACCGGGACCAGAACCTGTTCGAATGTGATCGGAGCCTTGTGGTGCCGCCCATCAGCGCCCTTCGGCGCCCTGACTGTCAGCACTGGACAGGGGGCCATGGTGAGCACACGTTCCGCGGTACTCCCAAGAAGAATGTGATCGAGTCCGGTTCTTCCATGTGTGCCCAACACAATCAGGTCGGCTCGGTACTTCATGGCCGCCTCGCAAATCTGTACGCTTGGCGTGCCGATCAGTTGATGACCACTCACGGAAACCGTCGGCAGTTGAAGCCGTCGAACAACCTCATGCAATCGTCCATCCGTCTCCCAATGGTCCTGCACGGCGGCGTAAACTCCCGGGTAGAGCTCTAGCACATGTACGACATCGACGATGGCTCCATAGGCCTTGCTGAGAACAGCCGCATGCTCCTCCGCATGATAGGCACAGAGAGAAAAGTCTGTAGCGAACAGTATCCGATGGATCCACGCACGTTCATTTCCCATGGCCGGTTGCCTCGTAGCGGCGGGAAGCTTCGGTTGCTGGCCTCGCACCCTTACCACTCAAAATACTATGTGATCGACTCAGTCAAACGACCTGAGGGACCAGAGCGTCTCCTGGATTCTGGCAGGAATTGGCCGCAGGAACGATTCCATCTCACCGGTACTGGCACAGAGGCATCAGAAGCTGGTGTATTACACCGAACGGAAAACTCCGACCATCCGGCAGTAGTAGCACCCACCTAAGGCCGCTCAGGAGTCAGCGAGGTTCGCGGCCGAACCTGATGCTTATACTGCGCGACAGCGCGCCCAGGGTGAGATAGGGAATCCGACAACCAGCGCCTGCCGCAGGCAGGCTAGCTTAACAGCTCCTTGGCGAAGCTCACATCCGGAGTGTGTCATGGGCTGCTGGTCCTGTGCCCGCCGTGTCGGGGTGCCTCGGGAAGTGTGCAACGCCTCGCCACCGATACGAAGTCTCGGCGCTTGATATACAGCAGTCCCCCGATGTGCGCTTTGTCGAACCGGTTGTAGTAAGGAGACCCGCTCTGCTCGCTTCCGATGGCATCCAAATCGATCGCAGAGAGGTTGACGGTTTTGGTTTCGCCGAGCTTCATGACCTCCATCACCCGCAGTCGATCGAAGACAAATCCCTGCTCCTGCTCCGTGTAATTCGTGACAATGAGCGTGACTCCCCCGAGCTTTCCTCGCTCATTCACGACAGGCGCCGACGGCAGCACAAAGCTGAACTCGTGCTCAGCGAGAATTCCGAGGGTGAATTGGGTGGGACTCGTGGCTTCTTGCGCAAACAATTCTGTGCCGATGCCCAGCAACAACGCGAGCGTTCCGAACAGCGCCGCAGCGTAGGTGATTTCATCATGGTTCCCTCCTCCTGGTCACGTGTCGCTCACTTGGCCTGTAGCCAGCGCATTCCTCGTCTCTGGAATGGCCTCCTATGACGAGAGTCAAACGTTGAACCCTCTGCTCTCGTCACCGGCTATCCACCCGCTGCTCATTCTGAGCGGAGGGCTCAGCACTTCCGCTTTTCTGAGGAAGGTGGAAGTGCCGGCACGCAAATTGGACTCAGAATGAAAGAGCCGCTCGCTCGTCCTGATCTCTGATCGAAGCCGCAAAGCGTTTCATGCGGTCAACCAAGGCCTTCTCGTCGGCATCGAGCTTGTCTTCACTCTTGAGGGGCAAGAGCACGGCATAGGGGACCACTTTGACGACCGTGGCAAAAATGTGATGGGCCGCCTCGGTGCTGATTCCACCTTCTTTCTTTTCCAACATTTCCAGGAAGCGGTTCATACCCTTGCGTTTCCCGTCATACGCCCCCTTGACCGCAGCTTCAGTGACCTCCCCCAACTGTTTGAGGTACGGATCGAAGCTCCCGGTCTTGGCCATGCTCTTTTGCTCCATGACATCCAAGGCAATTTTGTCGATCCAGGGCGGCGCAACCCAGGCGTTTGCAATGGTGGGAACCAGCACAAGTGCAGGACTCAATAGCAATGCCGCGAATACCAGACGATGCACAAGACGTGAGGTCATAGGTGACTCCTTTCACTGATGGTTGAAAAGGACCTCGGTGTTTAGGCCATTTACGACATCTGTTGAAGCATTATCCTTGCCAAGAAAAATACAGAGCACAAAATCACGCCTCAGTGGGCAACGGCGGCATACGTTACTCAGCATCCAGTGACAGGAAGGGCACATGCGACGGTGCGACACTGTCTCACGTTTATAACCAAATTGTGCGATGAGAAAACTGAGGATTGGCAGAATGACAATTTCGCACCGTTCGGTCAGTGCGAGGTCGCTCGCTTCGGAAGCGGCACTCAGGCGTGAAACCACCCAAGTGGGAGTATGGCAGCCGCCGTTCCCGCTGAGACCTTTCCATCGATGCCAATCCGTGCGAGCGAGCACCCGCGCGTTGCATTTCAGAAATCGTCCCAACAATGACAGCTGTGAGTACAGAGGGTGTCGACGGAAAGACTGCGAAGTAGCGTTTTCCGTGAATGGCGACAACACTCACACCTGAGCTCACGAGATTCCGGCGACGCGAAGCCGTTCGGAATGCTCGGTGGTCAGCGCCGGACCGGAAAGCTGCCTCCATCTGCTTTCACAAGAACCTTCGTCCACAGGTTTTGGTGGGAACTACTGTTGTTTACGATCAGTATCGTTTACAGATTGAACCGGGAAATGACCTCGCATGGACCGTGCCGATCCTGATCACTGTATTTCCTGGAAGCAGCCGTGAAATCATCTGCCGCGACAGCTTTGGACGGAACTTCGAACCTTCTCATAAGCATATCATGCGCAACACAGCGCTATGATCGTCAGTGAGTTTCGTGCGGAATCGCCACATCGGTGACCTTGTTTTCGTCGTCAAGGAGGAGCGTAATCGGCTTCCCTGGCGAGACCTTGGCGAGCCGCTCCTCCACAAAGGATCGAACCTCCAGATGCGATTCCTTTCCATCCTTGTCACGAATGATGATCATCAGGGCCGGGGGCGCCACCAACGTCGCCTCGAGCCGTCGATCGGCAGCCTTGGGTAACGATCGCTTCCACTCCTGAATGCGATGTTGCAATACCTGATCTTCGCCGATTTCAGCGTCCAGAATCTTGCCGGCCTCGCCGACCAGAAACAAGGCGGGGACACCGATCGGTATCGCGGCCATCTTCAGACGAGCCAATGGACGGACGGCAATTGCCTCCTCCTTTCCGTTCTCCGTTCTGATCACGGCCCATTGATACCCCACCACAAGCGGCTGGGCGAGTTGGCCCTTGATGATGCGGTGCCAGCCTGGTGCGTTGACCGGATGATAGTCCACCAGGAGATCTTCCGTGCTCAGCGCCAGTTCAACTCGGTCACCCTTCTTCAGCGACCATTCTCCCTTTTCCAATGCCCCCTTGATCGGAATGAATCGAGGCTCCAACTCCCCAATATTGATTCTGACCATTCCCCCTTCAATGGCCTCCACGGTTCCCAGGACAAGCCGTTCTCCGGGTAAAAGGACCAAATGGCCCGGATAGTCATCTGCCTTGGCGGATCCCTCAGCCCACGTGCCCGACGGCATGATCAGTGAGAGCACCAGCAGCGATCCTGCCATCACCATTGAGGACGTGATGCGGAGGCTTTTCGATCCAACCCCTAAGAGGTTCATATGGGACTCCTTTCGTTCTCAGCTGGTGTAGCGAGTTTTCGTGATTCAGTTTCTTCACCTCGACCGACAACAATTCCAGACGACCCAGGTGCGTGGCACTTCGAACGCGGAATATTCGGAATATTCTCCTGCCAGGATCCCCCGACACTATCCCCGGACAATCTCTGTGTGCGTAGTCGAATGATCCAGCATCGCTGTCACAATGGAAAACGGCGTCCGATCAAGTCACCCGCCAGAGCGCTTGACGTATCCACGGGCTTGTAGACATTCGTCGATGTAGTCTTGCACGGACAACACATTGCCGGTATGGGGATCTCCTTCCTGTCCACCCTGCGTCGCCCGCTCCCCACAGGCAGCCAGGTCTTGCTGGAGGCCTCCGATTCCCTTCACGGGATGTTCCCACCTCGTTATGTCACAGTCGGCCATCAGTCCCAGGATGCAGGCTGCACGACACAGGCTTCCGTTCCGAAATGAGAATGTCTTCACTGTCTCCAACTTGATCAGTCTCCATTTTCTCTTCCTGGCGACCCGAATCGACGTTTTTAATTGTGAATGGCGCCCAACTTTTTACGCCCGCCTTGTCTGCCATGGATACGGCTGTTTCGGTTTGCCGGATCAGCAGACCAGTTATCTAGGGCTGGAATGCTCGCGAGACAAGCCGATCCAGCCTCGTTCAACAGCTGTGATGCCTCCACTCACGGAGAGTGGCCTGTTGATCGAAACGCAACCGATATAGGTCGCAATAGCTGGTTCCCGGACCATTGAGATCCCCACCGGTATTCGTCCAGATCTGATACAACCACACCGTCTGGCCATTCGGCAGGAGCCTCGTAAAGTGAGGGAGTCCCAACCGCCATTGGACCTCATTTTGTGTCTCGTGATGTTTCTCCGCCTCCTTGAGGTAAATCACCTCTTGTTCGTCAAACAGTGTACAACCGGTTAA
>JBDTWG010000019.1:0-20551 GCA_040006855.1 Nitrospira sp. | reverse complement strand
CGATCGTCCCGATGTTCACGTGGGGCTTTCGTCGCTCAAATTTCGCCTTCGCCATGATTCACTCCTTTTCTCACAACACTGTTTCCTCGAAACACTGAATCGGATACTTTTGCCGCCCACCAGGAGAAGGGCTCCGGTCGGGCCAAACTACAGCTATGGAGCCCACGACGCGAATCGAACGCGTGACCTCGTCCTTACCAAGGACGTGCTCTGCCAACTGAGCTACGTGGGCCATCAATTCACAATCTGTATCCGCTCGCGCATCCCCTGCGGAAGCACTCCTGATCAAATGCGCTCAATTTGGAGCGGGCGATGGGATTTGAACCCACGACAGCCAGCTTGGAAGGCTGGAACTCTACCACTGAGCTACGCCCGCCCACGGTGAACCTACCAACACTTCATGACTTGCCGGCCATACCCTGCCCGGAACAAGTCCCCGCCCTGCCACATCACATGCTCCACGATCATTATTCTGACTAGGCAGATGTAATCCGATTCAAATATTGGTGGGCAGGCAAGGATTCGAACCTTGGAAGCCATAAGGCAGCAGATTTACAGTCTGCCCCCTTTGTCCACTTGGGTACCTGCCCGTCTCTCACATAGTCCAGTTTAAATCAAGACCTTCTCTTCCAGGCAAGTCTCTAACCGAAGCGGTTTCATTCTTTGAATCGGAGAATGAAAGTAAGCCCCACCACGCACAGCTTCCCAGCAAAACGACAGGGCTGGGGCGCTGATGAAATGAGGATTGACCTGGCTTTGAAAGCAGCCGATTTTATTTGCGACACGTTCCATTGTCAAGGGGGTATGTTCTATGCAGGAAGAATTCTAATGGGAGACCGAAGCGGAGCAAGTCCCTCGAGCACCAGAATTCGCACTGGTGCGAGTCAGCACTCGACTGGCCTGACGAGTCAATTCAGTCGAACTGCCCAGCACATCCCGCATCAGAACAGTCAGCTCGGGCGGCGACAGCCGAAATTCAGGAGCCAAAAATCGCTTCCTCGCCATGAGCCTTTCATTTGGATCCTCAGGCTCGTAATAGCCCTTGAGGACCGCATCTTGTTCTGCCAATTCCAACCGTTTGAGCCACCCAGGCATGTAAGAAGATTTACTTGACGGTCGGACTTCTCGGGTCCCCTTCTTATCCAACTCTAACTGCGTCCACACCGCCCACCCAACAAATACGGCCCATGTCTCATTCAGAGCTTCCCACGACTCTGCCTCACTAAGAAACCGCTCCTCTTTCAGTGCTTTCTTTTGAAGCACCGGCGTGATGAGCACCTGCTGATACCGGCACCGTTGTTGCTCGCGAGCAAACGCCATCAACAAGACATGCGCCTCCGTCGGCACACTCTCTTGTTCGAGAAAATCCATGTAGGCGTGAAACAGCTCGTGGTACAGCGTTTCCAGCTCCTTGTGCGTCAACTGCCCCAGTGGCCGTAACGTTCCTCCTGCTGCATTCAGCGAAAGCGACCGGTCCAGTACCATGCGATGATCCTTCGGATGGTACTCCGCGGCAAATGCGTGCAGATCCTCAAACTCAAACGTCACGAACTGCGGAGAAATTTGTTCAAGAAACCGCGTCGGGAGGGTGAGGGATTTCGCCTCAGACACCACGGTTCGCCAGAGTCGCGAGGTGTCTGGACGGGACGTCGATGTACCAGCCTGCGCCCAGGCGGAGATCGACACCCCCAGCAGCGCTCCCGTTACAATCAGAACAATCATTCCGCGCAGGCAGCTGACAGACGTATGCATGACAGGCATGGTTATACCGAGATAGAAACCGGATCGTGGCGGACGGTCCCGAACGATGCGGCGCGAGCAATCGCGCTACACAAAGCGGTCACGCTCGCGACCCCATTCGTACGAAGGGCTTTCTTCAACCAGGGCCAGGGTCTCAAACAGGCGTGGGGACACATGATCCAGAAATCGAGACGGCTTGGACAGTAACATGCCCGAACTCTTGTCGTACACATTGATGGGATAGATTAAAAAGAGGTACCGCTTCGCCCGCGTCACTGCAACATACAACAGCCGCCGCTCCTCTTCCAACTCCTCGTCCGTGTTAAACGAGAATACCGAGGGGAACTTCCCGTCTACGACCCACAGAAGGAACACGCACTGCCACTCTAGCCCTTTGGCTGAATGAATCGTCGAGAGCACCACCTGCTCATCATCTCGTCCCGACGGCTCAACCCCCACCGCGCTGCCATCCGGCGGGGCAAGCGCCAGGTCGGCCAGGAACTCGGTTAGCCCCGGATAACTCTCTGCGATGGTATGCAGATGGTCGAGATCTCGAATTCGCTTCGGGTAATCGTCGTGGTGGTCTTTGAGGATCGGCAGATAATATTCATACACCCGGTTTACCTGTTCAGTCGGACTCAGATCGTCGCTCTGCGAGAGGTTTTCAAGCACGAGAGCCAGCTCTTTCAACCCTTTGCCAGAGCGGCCGCTGCTGTTTCGCAAAATTTGATGCGGATCGTTCGTCCGCACCATGGCCGCCACCAAGTCTTGCGCCTTCTTAGGCCCGACACCCTCGACCAACATGAGGACGCGATGCCAGCTGACCGCGTCCTGTGGATTCACCACCACGCGCAAATGCGCGAGCAGATCTTTTACATGCGCCGCCTCGATGAACTTGATTCCGCCCCGCTTCACAAACGGTAAGCCGCAGCGCGACAGCTCGATTTCCAAATCAAAGGAGTGAAAGCTGGAACGAAAGAGCACCGCGATCTCATTCAGCGGCACGCCCTCTTCCCGCAACTCCAGAATTTTTTGCGCCACAAAACGAGATTGCGCATTTTCCCCCGCTGCTTCCACCAGCGCCGGCAACGGCCCATCCAGTTTGCGCGTGAACAAATGCTTCGTATATTTCTCCGGCGCTTCTTGAATGATCTCGTTGGCCACGCTGAGAATCGGCTGGGTGCTGCGATAGTTCTCTTCAAGTTTGTAGATTTTTGCACCCGGGAACCAGGACGGGAATTCCATAATGTTGCGGAACGTCGCGCCCCGGAATGCGTAGATGGATTGTGAATCATCTCCGACGACCATGACATTGTCATGAGTGGCCGCCAGTTTTCGAATGAGTTCCGCTTGCAGCCGGTTGGTGTCCTGATATTCATCCACCAGAATATGTCGGAATCGTTCAGAAATGGCCCGCTGAGTGGGCTCATCCTTGCTCAACAGGTCCCGCAGTAAGACGAGCAAGTCATCATAGTCGAGCAGTTGCCGTTGCCGCTTCGCCGCGTGATAGGCTCGCTGCAGTTTTCCAAGATCATCGAGATGGTCGGCGAAGTGTGAAAACTCCTCGAGAACAATTTCCTCCAATCCGCGCAACGTGTTTTCGCATTTGCTGTAAATCTCAGCGATCGTTCCCTTGCGAGGGAACCGTTTATCTTTCTCATTGAGCCCCATTTGGGCGCGCAACAGGGCGATAAGATCTTCGGCATCGCCACGATCCATGATCGTAAACGCCGGTTCGACCCCGAGCACTCGTCCATAGCGCCGGAGCAACATATTGGCAACCGAGTGAAAGGTACCCCCGCAGACTCGCTGGCTACGAGATCCGATCAAGGCCCCCACACGTTCCAACATCTCCTCAGAGGACTTCCGCGTAAAGGTCAGCAAGAGAATGTGCGACGGATCCACGCCAGAATCGATCAAATAGGCGACGCGATGGACCAGTGTCCGGGTCTTGCCGCTGCCGGCCCCGGCGATCACGAGCGCAGGCCCGTCACCCGCCGTCACAGCCGCATACTGCTGCGCGTTGAGGGCTCTGGCGTAATCCAGCGAGAGCTTCGGGACGATGTCCTGATCCGCGGCCCGCTTCAGAATATAAGGTTTAATGTCTCGGTCCATGATGGCATTCGGCTTCGGAATGAGGCGCATGACGGGAGAGGCCGCGCTGTATAACATACCACTGCATCCCTTGCAACGACAGACCCTGCCTGCTGCATTCCATGACCGCGTCAGACAAGATCAACACTTGGACCTTGAAATCGAGTTGTATATAATGCCGAACACGCAGGGGACCTCTATGACAACCAGACACAATTCGTTCGCTCAACAGCTGCAGACCGTCGCGGAGCTCATGCTCGCGGTGGCAGGCGAGTCCGTATCGGTGCTCAAACGTGCCGTGCCGGAACAGGCGCTGAAACTCAAACGTCAGGATGAATGGACCATCTATCTCGAATTTTTGCGCGTCATGTTCAACCTGGTGGATCGCGTGTCGATGCTGCACATTCCGCTCAAGGAACAGCCTCAGTTCATGGATGAGCTGACAGACGCGGTGATCGATCAGCTCAAGAAAGCGCTGGAACCGGCCTTCGGAGTCGGCAGCGACCAGACAGAGATCGTGCTCACCATCGGGGCGGCGGTGGCGGAGAGCCGCCAGACCTACGAGCGCTATCGTTTCCTGGTCACTGAAGACAGTCCGGCCAAGAACGACATGTACCGCGATTTCAGCGAACGCATTGCCCGCTTGGTCGGAGCCACAGGCAACCCGGCCGTGACAGCCGCCGCCACGCTCTGCATCAGCGCCGTCATTCCCGCACTCACCGGCATTTTCGAGGGGCAGGCACCGCCGGTCAACACTGACTCATCGGCGAGTCCTAGTGGAGCCGCAGCCAGCCAAGCCCCACGGGGAGCGACCGGCACCGATATTAAACTCGTCAGTGTCATGTCGAGCATCAAGGGCGAGGAGGTCGAGACGCGATGGGGGCTCCATCCTCGGTTTCGTCAGGACCTGACGCAAGAGGAGGCGAAACAACTTACGACGACCATGAATCGTGTCGCCAAAATCCTCGGAGAACGCTACGCCGCCGTCGCTTTTTCTGACCAGTGGGCATCCTGGCATAAAGCCGGACACGCCTGACGCAACATTCCGGAAGCATGACCAAGCAGTCTGCTTCCTGAGCCATCGATCATTTCCCACGGAGGCGTCGTGCAAGCACCCGATCAAAGACAGGCCGCTCATGATACGGTTCCACAAAATCTGCACCGACTGGGTGAACTAGCCCGCAATTTGTGGTGGAGTTGGACCCCCACGGCGAGGCAACTGTTTGAATCCATCGACCCCACCCTGTGGTTTCTCACCCACCACAATCCCGTCCAGCTACTTTCCAGCGTCAAACCAGAACGGCTCACCACCTTGGCCAGCGATCCGAATTTTGTGCGTCACTATTCGGCCGTCTTGCGCACCTTCGACGAATATCTGAGCGATAAAAAAACGTGGGCAGCCACGGAATTTCCTGCGCTTCAGAATTCTCCGATTGCTTACTTCTCGGCAGAATTCGGACTGCATATCTCGATTCCGATCTATAGCGGAGGTCTTGGTATTCTGGCCGGGGACCATTGCAAAGAGGCCAGTGACCTAGGGATCCCGCTCATCGGCATTGGCTTCATGTACCCCCAAGGTTATTTCAAGCAACGTATCAACCCTGAGGGCTGGCAAGAAGCCACCTACGCGCCCTTCAATCGGCATGATTCACCCATCCAACAAGCCATCACCCCGGCCGGCATCCCCTGCTCCTTTCAGGTCGAGATCGGTCACCGCCAGGTTACGGTTCTGGTGTGGCAGGTTCGCGCCGGACGCATGTCATTGTTCCTCATCGATACCGACGTGCCCGAGAATACGCCGGATGATCGCGCCCTCTCCGCGCGGTTATACGGTGGGGACCAGGAAACGAGACTCTGTCAGGAGTTTCTCTTAGGCATCGGCGGCGTGCGAGTTCTTCGCGCCCTCGGCGTCAGCCCGGCCGTCTGGCACTGCAATGAAGGCCATGCAGCCTTCCTGACGGTGGAACGAATCCGCGAATTTGTCACCGCCGGCCATAGCCATGCCGAAGCAAGCGACTTGGTGCGACAGAGCACCGTCTTCACCACGCACACCCCGGTCCCGGCAGGACACGATATCTTTCCATTCCATCTCATGGATCGTTATTTCACGAACTATTGGGGCCAACTCGGCTTGTCCAGGGAAGAATTTCTGCGCCTCGGCGAGACACCCGAAAGCACGGGGCACGGCTTCAACATGACCGCTCTCGCCATGCGTCTCTCTGCCCATGTCAATGGCGTCAGCCGCGAGCATGGACGAGTATCTCGCCATATGTGGCAGCACTTATGGCCCGGCTTGCCGGAGGACCTCGTTCCCATCCGACACCTGACGAACGGCATTCATGCGCCGACCTGGATCTCCCCGGAGGCGAATTCACTCTACGCCAAATATCTCAGCCCGGAATGGGCGGAGCGGATCGACGATCCGACGATCTGGCAACGCGTCACCGATCTGCCTGACCATGAGTTATGGGCTGTTCGCCAAACCAGCAGACGAAAACTCATGCGCTTTATTCGCGAGCGCGCGCGCGATGGATGGATTCGTGGCCACCTTCAACCCATGCAGGCTATCGCCAGAGGAACCCTCCTCGATCCGGAAGCCCTCACCATCGGCTTTGCCAGGCGGTTCGCGACCTATAAGCGCGCGACCCTCTTGTTTCGCGACCTCGAACGTCTTAAGCAGCTGCTCCATAATCGGTGGCGGCCGGTCCAAATTGTGTTTGCCGGGAAAGCACACCCGGCCGACGAACCTGGCCGTTACTTTATCCACGAGGTTCTGAGCTTCTGCAACGATCACAAGATCGGGGGGCATGTCGCGTTCCTCGAAGACTACGATATGCATATGGCAAAATACCTCGTCCAAGGCGTCGATATTTGGCTCAATACGCCCAGAGCCCCACTTGAGGCCAGTGGGACCAGCGGTCAAAAAGCTGCGCTGAATGGTGTCATCAACCTCAGCGTCCTGGATGGCTGGTGGCAGGAAGGATACAACGGCGCCAATGGGTGGGGGATTCAGCCTCTCTCGGAGGAATCAGACACCCAGGCGCAAGACACCCACGATGCGGAACAATTGTTCCGTCTGTTAGAACAAGAAGTCGTGCCGTTGTTTTACCAACGCGATCTCGATGGCATTCCCCGTGGCTGGCTTCACATCGTCAAAGAAAGCATTAAGACCATTGCGCCCCGGTTCTGCACCAAACGGATGGTCAAAGAATACATGAGGCAACTGTATGCGCCCGCCACCGCACGTACCCCGAACAAATGGTAATGTGATCCATCGGGGACATGTGGCTTGGCGACACCCTCGTTTGGCGGCGTGGACTCTCCCGGTCGGGCTGCTTATACTCTCGTGGGTCCTTCCCCTCCCGGCAACGGGCGCCTCAACTTCACCAAAGTCTTCGCTCACCCCACTCGAACGACAGGCGATGACGCGGTATCAGGCCGGAGAGTATGACGGCGTGTTACAGCTCCTCCAAAGCCTGCCAGCCGGCCAGGAACCAGGCCGGGAGTTGGTTCGTTATGCCATCCTGAGCGATTTGAAGCTTGGGAAGCCTGAAGAAGCCTGGAAGCTGTACCCGCGACTCGTCGCCACAAATCGTCCAGACGACG
Source organism: Nitrospira sp. (assembly GCA_040006855.1). Lineage (GTDB taxonomy): Bacteria > Nitrospirota > Nitrospiria > Nitrospirales > Nitrospiraceae > Nitrospira_A. Next base: position 13,111 of record JBDTWG010000019.1, on the reverse strand, counting down.
TCGGGTTGTTACGAGATCTCGCGCGGAGTTTTATTGTCGCCCGCGTCCGCGACCCCCAGGAGCATATCCGCATTGCCGCCTATACAGCCCTGGCAGACATGGGCGAGAGCGACACCTTGCCGATTCTTGAGGACGGCCTGCTGGATTCATCCGCCCTGGTACGTGCTCGCGCCGGTGAGGCGATTGGACGGAGCGGCCTGGCGGGACAGTCCTCCGCGCTGAAGCGGGCACTGCGCGATGAAGCTCCTGGCGTGCGTATTGCCGCAATCAACGCCCTCGGCGATGCGAAGGTATCCAGCATTGCGGATCAGCTCACTGAAATTGCGCGAGTCGATGAAGGGCCGGAATCCATTTTTGCCTTGGCGGCGTTGTACAAACTCGGACGCACGGATGTGCTGACGGATATTTCCAACGCCGTCACGCTGCCGGACCCTGAAGTGCGAATGGCGGCAGTGGGAATATTGGGCCGGCTGCGCCGCCCTTCAAGCATCTCGGTCCTCAGTCAAGCCGTGTATGACCCTCACCCGGCTGTCCGCGCCTTCGCAGCAGGAGCCTTGGGAGAATTCGGCAGTGCCGACGGAATCGCTCCCTTAACACACTCCGTGGGTGATGAAAATCCACGCGTCCGAGCGGTAGCGGCATCGAGCCTTGGTCGGCTGGGTGCTGCCGAAACGCGCAGCGTTATCCAACCTTTGCTGCGAGATCCAGACGAACATGTGCGCATCAGCGCCGTGGAAGCTCTGCTGCGCTTGGGTGACGCCGGCGCGATCTTAAATGCAGCAGATCTTGCCCGACATCCTGATCCATCGATTCGTGGAGGGACCGCGCAAGCCTTAGCGACCGCCACGACCCCCAGTGCACTGACCATCCTTGAGAGCTTGCTCAGAGATCAGCAACCACTTCCTCGCCTTCTGGCCGCCCGTGCATTGGGGAAATCACGGCTCCCGTCAGTCATTGCCTCCCTCAAAACTGGGCTCCAAGATTCGGATGCCGCCGTCCGTATCGCCTCGGCCGGAAGTCTCGTTCAGGTGCTGTCGCGAAAGGACAAACAAGGGAGCGCCCGCTAGGGCTGACAACAAAGATGCTCAGGTTTATTGGGCTGCTGGTGCTGCTGGCCCTGGCATTCGGGTTCGGCTATCTCTGGGGCAAAGCGCCGACGAATAATCTTGAGCAAACAGTGAAGGATTTTTCGCGAAATATAGTGGACACCACCCTTGGAATCGAGCGGGACTTCCACCGACGCCAAAGTCTTCTAGATGCCAAAGGTCGGGTGATACAGGCAAAGGCCGAACTGCTTAATAAAAATACGACCGAAGCTGCAGCGGAATTAGCCGAAGCGGTGACCTCCCTGGAGACGATCACGCGAGGAGGAAAACAAATCGATCCTCAGGCTCAGGTCAGAGAGCTCATGGGGAAAATCAGAGAGCTCCGGCTTGAGCTCTCTCTCGGCAAGAAGGTTTCTTCCACAAAACTAGATGAGATTCAAAGGGAGCTGGACGGTCTCCTGCGTAAGTAGGGCTCGCCCTATACGGTCGCCGGTTGCTTTTTCCACTTGGCGAGAATGCGCTCGACTCTCATCTTGACCACCATATCGCTGTCTTTTAAGAGGGGCTTGATCGCCTCGCGACCCCGTTCATGGCCGATAGCCTCAAGTGCGGCAGCGGCCGTTAGCCGAGTAAACCAGTCCTTATTTTGTAACATTTCGATCAACGGATCGATCGCCTCGGGTGATTTAATCCGTCCCAACGCAATCACCGCCTGCTTTCGGACCAATTCCTCTTTGTCCTTCAAAGCCTTGATCAAACCTGGCAAGGACGGTTCACCAAGATTGACCAACGCATCAGTCGCATCCTCCATGAATTCATCATTGCGAAGCTGATGCATCAGAGGCTCCAGCACTCGTTCGTCACGAATCTTTCCTAACGCTATAATGGCAGACTTGCGCACGTCCCAATCGCGAAGTAGCTTGAGCAACACGTCCACCGCCGGTGAACCAATCTGCCCCAGGCCTTCAATCACGACCTCTCGAACCTGCCAATCGCCGTCTCGAAGCGCAGCGGCGAGTGGCTCCACACAACGCTCATCGCCCATTTCTCCTAGCGTAATCGCGGCCTCTCGTCTGACAACCCAGTCAGGATCCTTAAGGAGATCGATTTGAATATCGATCTCGTCCTTCACTTGCTCTTCTTCAAGAGCCACTTCCTGCATAGGATCAGTGAGGTCCTGCCCCTCACTCGTAGGATCCAACGAGGTGGCAAGTTGGTCGGAGAGCTGATCTGTCAGGGTCTCGTCCGCGACCTGGCCAGCAGGGGAAGCAGCCTGGGCCTGTTCTGTTTTTTCACCAGCTTGTTCCATAGCAATCTTCCTTGTTTCGCACAGAAAGGGGAATAGCGATCAGGTCCTAGCCCGAAGATGTTTAGGCTTTGGTTTCAGCTTGCTTTCCAGCTGCATGTTTCTTTCTTGACGAAAGCGCACGGCGTTTTCGCTGTACGCGCTTGAGTCGTTTGCGCAAGGAACGCGCAGCGGAATCCCCCGAGAGCTTCTTTTCCTCTTTAACCCGCACCGCAATTTTCTTCTTGAGTCGGGTTTCATCTGATTCATCGGTCGGTTTCTTTGCCATGCAGCCCTCAACCTCCAACAGTTAAAATCGACAAGAATTGGGAGTGACGATGCAAGCCCACGTCACCCAGAGCAGGCAGTCTAATCAAGTGCATACGGGAGTGTCAACTGATGGGGCGCAGAGGGCTCCCACTTAGGAGACGATCAGCACGGGAACGGTATTGTGAGCCGTATGGTCGGCCGCCAGCATGCTACCGATACGACGTTCACGTCGCACGTATAAAGCTTCCCGCGGCATCATTCTAAAAGGAAGGGCGGGCAACTCAAGTCCTTCTTCCTGCCGACTGCGTTGTCTCACCGGACGGGTATCTCTGTTTAAGAGCAGGCCCGCAACAGTAGCAAGCTTCCCTGCAGGGATAGGCGGGACCGCACGATGATCTCCGATCACCTCAATCTGTACGACTGTGGTACCGACCTCCACCATACCAAGTTCACGAGCTGCGGCATGAGAGAGATCCAACATTCGGCCTATCACATAAGGGCCTCGATCGTTAATTCGAACTTGGACAGACTTTCCGTTTTCCAGGTTGATCACGCGGACTCTACTGCCTAGCGGCAATTTACGATGGGCAGCCGTATAAGCCGTCATATCAAAGACTTCCCCATTCGCGGCGAGTTTTCCATGAAATTCCTTTCCGTACCATGAGGCGACTCCACGATCCTTGATTCCGAGATCCAGACTAAGTTCACCTTTGGGCAAGAAAGAACAGGCACTCAGTAGCAGGCAACCGGCTAGTGGGACCACGGCATATCCAGCCCTACGATGAGAAGCATTCCGGAATTTCTTATCCATGGAAGTACCTCATGTGAAAGCCTGAATGTTACAAGGTGTTTGGTGACCCTCGTACAAGGTGGTTTCAGGCTACTGAGGATTCCCCTTCGCGACAATACCGTTAGGGTAGGAAAGCCCCCCTACAAACGGTCAGAGAATCCATCATTCAGGAAACTAAAATGCCGTTCACACCGAGATAGCAGGAACAAACAAAGACGTAAAAGCCGTCAAAGCCTGAAAAACTGAACGCTGAAACCAAAATTTCACACAGTTCAGAATTGGACACTATTGAGGACGCAGAGTCGCCGACCGGGCAATAGAATAGCGCGAGCCATTGAATCCGCAGGATCAGGCAGACTAGCGAAACCGAATGGCCCGATCCTCAAACTTGGTATTGATGACAAACCGCTCAAAATTCTTTTCCAGCACCTCGGAGAGGATCTGCTCACCATCCTGCGGTTCAAACCATAATACATTGTCATGGCTGCCCGAGTGCGCGTCTGTTCTTGTGAGTGAGCTGTTATCCTGACGATTGCTCGCCTGAATAACCAGCTTACTTTTCGCTTCAATGTCCGTGAGGAGGAAACCCTTCTTAGCATCGACCGCTAAATCAAGAATTTTTCCGGACAACACAATGTCCGGTCCATTCTCAGACGCCGCGGGCTCGCTTTTCGCGTATTGAGCATGCCATCCCTTGCCCTTCAAATAGTCGGCAAACGCCTGAGCCGTGGCTTCCCCTGCACTGCCACTCGACACATTGAAATAGCTCTCGCCACCCCACATCGAACTGCGACTACCCACTTTGGTTCGATCGCCCCGTTGATCGTCAAACGGGATCACCGTGACCCGAGGGCCAGACATCGGCTTCACTGCCTGGCTGGGACCATTGTTTTCCGTCAGTGGCTTCGGGTTCAGGTTCAGGTTCATCGGAATGATATCGCCCTTCCCTGAACAGCCCAGCAGAAGCAACAACCCGACGGCCACCGGCGCAGACATCCCCCGCACCCCATGCTGTCGAATCATAGAATTTCTCTTCCTCCTTATGAACAATACACTGCCCTCATGCCATGTGTTTCTTAATTGTGGTGGAGCACTATCGAACGAACGGAGAGTCCTTCACGCGTCTTGACGTACTTTAACGTCACGTGATCTCCCACATGAATTTGATCGAGAGTAATCTTTTTTTTACCGCGCAGAACGGTGACACCCTGTTTGACTATCGCCCCGACCACAACGTCTTCTTTGGGTCCATGAACCGCCTTTACCACAATGACAGGCGGAGTGTCCCCGGGACTGACGGATTGGACCGTCCCTCTAATTTCATGCACGGTACTATTCGCGGCATAGACTGAACTCAAGAGGCTGCCCAGGCCGGCGAATGCCACACAGAGCAACGCCCCAATTACCAACACACCCAACAAGCTCGGTCGCGGCTGCTTCATCCCTCACCTCGTCCGTCGTGCGGTGCAACTTAACAGAAAATTCGCGGAACTGTAGCAGTTATGACTCATGCTGTAAAGCCAAGTGATGCCCTTTTCGCTCCGCCATCGGAGGAGGATATGCGTACCTCCCTTGACTGCATCGAAGGCTGTCGTTAATATCAGCGACGATTTGCCACACCACGTCTTGTATCAGCAAACAGCAGACACCAGACCCATCCAGCCGTATATTTCGACTGCATGATCGAAGTTCGCAACATTACAAAACGCTATGGAAACCTCACCGCCATCGATCGCGTGACCTTTCGCGTCGAAAAGGGTGAGGTGCTGGCATTCCTGGGTCCGAACGGCGCGGGAAAAACCACGACCATGCGCATTCTTACCTGCTTCATGCCGGCGACAGAAGGGTCGGCGCACGTCGCCGGCTTCGACTGTGCGGACAAATCCGAAGAGGTGAAGAAACGAATTGGCTACTTGCCTGAAACACCTCCGGTATACCAGGAGCTGACCGTCTTCGAATATCTCTCCTTCGTGGGCAAACTCCGTGGACTCAGCGGCGCTGGCCTGACCACCGGAATGGATCGCGTGATGGAGCGACTGTCTCTGGGATCCGTCCGACGGCGGCTCATCGCCAACCTCTCGCGCGGGTACCGTCAGCGAGTCGGTCTAGCCCAAGCGCTGATCCACGATCCACCCGTTTTGATTTTGGATGAACCCACAGTCGGCCTCGATCCGAAGCAAATCATTGAAATCAGAGAACTGATCAAGAGCCTGGCCGGCTCACACTCGGTCATCTTGAGTACACACATTCTTCCTGAGGCGACCGCGGTCTGCCAACGCGTGGTCATCATCAATGGTGGGCGAATCGTCGCCGAAGATACGCCGGACCAACTCTCGGCCAGGTTACGACGTTCGGAAAAGATCAGCGTCACCCTGAAGGCCCCGCCGGTCAATGCACTCGAACGATTCCGCGAGGTCGCCGGAGTGGAGCATGTGCTGGCGACCCCCGACCCACACACAGTCCTTATCGAATGTGCGCTGGGCAAGGATATCCGGGAAGAGGTGGCGCGATTCGCCGTCAGAAACGAGTGGGGGCTGCTCGAAATGAAACCTGTCTCCATGACCTTGGAAGACGTGTTCCTACGGCTCACTCAACATGAGGACGGCCTGCCGAAGCCGGACACCAGCACCGAGATCAACCAACACTGATGACACCCGTTCAAGCTATTATCGCGAAGGAACTGCGGTCCTATTTCGTCTCGCCGATCGTCTACGTGGTCGGCGGAGTATTCCTGTTGACCTTTGGCTTCCTAGCCTACCTATACATTGTCTTTACCGGAGCCCAAGCCATTCAATTGATGCAAATGCAGGGCGGTACGGCGCAGATCAATCTGAACGACTTGGTCTTTCGCAACCTCTTCACCAGCATGCGATTCGTCCTGCTGCTGATCCTGCCCATCCTCACGATGCGCCTGCTGGCCGAGGAACGAAAGCTCCGCACCTTTGAATTCCTGATGACGGCCCCGGTGCGAATCAGCGACATCATTGTGGGAAAATTCGTGAGCGTGTATCTCGTATTTATTGGGATGCTACTCATGACCACGCTCGTCCCGCTGACTCTGGCGCTCTTCAGCGATTTCGACTGGTATCCCGTCCTAACCGGCTATCTCGGCTTGACGCTGCTCGGAGGGTTGTTTCTCGCGGTGGGCCTCTTTGCGTCGTCCATTACCGAAAACCAAATCGTGGCCGCCTTTACCAGCTTCGGGCTGCTTCTGATGTGCTGGCTCCTCGCCGGGCTCGGATCGCTCTTGGGTGATACGTCAGCGGGCCATGTCGTCTCGTATCTCTCGTTTATGGAACACTTCGACCATCTGGTCCGTGGCTTGATCGACACCAAAGATCTGATTTATTACGTCAGCGGCACCGTCTTGATGCTGTTCCTAGCCCACCGTATTGTGGATTCCTCACGATGGAAATAACGCGCCGCACCATTCCCGTTGGCGCCCTCGGCATCGGCTTGGCCGTGGCCGGCTTCATCGCCTATTCCTTGGTGCCCGAAACGCTCTGGCTCGTCACCCTCCTGGAAGGGCTGGCCCTGGTCTGCCTCATCTGGTTTTTCGCAAACCATTTCGACCGCCTGAAAACCTTCTCCACCCAACGCTCCACCCGCATGGGCGCCAACAGCGCGCTCATGGTGGCGCTCTTTATTGCCATTTTAGCCATTGTAAACTTCCTCGGAGCTCGCCATTCGATCCGCTGGGATTTCTCCGAGAATCAGAACTACACACTCGCGCCGGAGACGCATCGCGTCCTTCGCGCCCTGACCAGAGATGTCAGCATCACAGTCTTTACCCGGGAAAAAGATCCTGGCTATCAGGCCTATAAAGAGCGGTTCGACAGTTATAGGCAGGCGAGTCCAAAATTGACCGTCCAGTTCATCGATCCTGAACGCCAACCGAAGGTGGCCCAGAATTACGGCATCACCAGGACCGACATCGCCATCTTCGAAAGCGGTCCCCAGTCAGTTCGCATCACCTCTCCGGCTGAAGTCGAAATTACAGGCGCTCTGCTCCGTGTGTCCAAAGACACAAAAAAGCGGCTCGTGTTTCTGGAAGGTCATGGCGAGCGGAGCCTGGACGATCGAGACCGTGGCGGATTGGCGCTGACGAAAGAAGTATTGGAAAAACAGGGCTATGACATCGGCACCCTCTCTTTGCTTCAGGAAGCGGCGGTGCCGGAAAATACCGCGGTGCTGATCATTGCGGGACCGCGTCGAGCGGTGACCAAAGAAGAGAAGGACCGCATTCGCGCTTATGTCGCCAAAGGTGGACATCTCCTTGTGCTGGTCGATCCTGACACCCAGGCCGACATGGATGACCTATTGAATACCTGGGGCATGGAGCTGGGCCGCGGCGTGTTGGTCGACCTACAAGACCGACTCGCGCAAGGCGATTTAACCGCCCTCTTGGTCCGCAGCTTTACCGACCATGAAATCACCCATGAGCTGACAGCTGCGGTTTTATTTCCTCTTACCCGCCATCTCGTCTTCCATGAAGACAAGGCAAAAGACTGGGACTATGTCCCTCTCGCACGAACATCCCCACGCAGTTGGGCCGAGACGGATATCAAGGGTCGGGTCGTGAGCTATGACGCCAAGGAGGACATCCAGGGGCCCCTGGCGCTGGCAGCAGCCTTGACCCCGAAACAGGCTCCCGAAGAAGGAAAGCCCCGCCCTGCCTTGGTGATCGTCGGCAACTCCTCGTTTGCCAGCAATGGGTTTATCAACTTCGTCGGCAACAGCGATTTCTTCCAACGTACGGTCGGATGGCTCACGGAAGAGGGCGATCTCATTTCCCTTACCCCCAAGGACCCTGCAATGAGACCCTTCACCCCCAATCCACTCCAGGAACGCATTCTGCTGTATGTCCAGGTCATTCTCCTCCCCGCGATGACCGTCCTCTGCGGCCTCCTGGTCTGGCGAAAAAGGCGTCGTTTGTAACCGCATGAGGCGCTACTGGCCGACGCTACTGATGGCGTGCGTGTTTGCAGCTCTTGGGCTGTACCTCTATTTCATCGAACTTCCCGAGCAACGCACCGAAGAAACGACGGCCACTCAGGCCAAACGGATGCTGTCGTTCAATGAGGCGGAGATCACGACGTTGACGGTCCGGAGTCAATCCGGCGAGGTCGTCCTCACCCAAGCCCCCGGTCAGGCCTGGACCATTTCCGCGCCAATTCACACCGACGCCGATCAGAGGCAGGTGCAGGCGCTCCTCCGCGCCCTCGTCATGGGAAACGTCTCGCGGCTCGTCGAGGAGCATCCGGTTTCGCTTACTCCGTTCGGTCTCGATCACCCTTCCACGGTCGTTACAGTGGGAACCGGCAGTCGGCAGGAGACACTGTCCATCGGCGATGCCGGGCCCTTATCGTCCAGCCTGTATGTATTGAGGGCCTCGGACCAAGCGGTGCTCTTGACGGACCTGGCCCCTAAAGACTTTCTCAACAAAACTCTGCTCTCGTTCCGCCGCAAGGAGTTGCTGCAATTCGCCCAACAAGATGTGGAGCGACTTCGCCTCACCTACCCCACAACGGAAATCGTGCTCTACGCCCTGGATGAAAAGCCTAAAAAGAAATGGAAGGTTCGGTATCCCATCGAGGCTGAGGGAGACCGGACTCAAGTGCAGGCCCTGCTCTTCCGCCTGGAGGATCTAAAGGCCCTGGCCATCCTTGACCCGGGACCGGAACGAGATAAACTTGTCCCCTTACTCACCAAACCCAAAGTAAAAATTACCCTGCATGCCGCAGGCGCCGACCAAGTTGTGCGGCTCTTTCAGCCGGACCCCGCCAGCGGGGAGGCCTATGCCCAGACGATTCCCGACGGCCCGATTTACAAAGTCAGTCCCTTGGCCATCAAGGACCTCACGAAAGACCTCTTCACCCTGCAGGACAAACGCTTGCTCGGCGTCGACATCGGCAATATCGCCATCCTGTCCATCAAGACACGCGATGAGCAATACGTCCTCATTCATCAGCATAACGAGTGGGTGCTTGAGGATCAGCCGACAGAGAAAGTCCGTCAGGACGTCGCTGACTTACTCGTCAGCCGTATCGTCAATCTTCCTGCGGAAGAACGTGTCCTAAAGCAGGCCGGCCCACTCGCGCCCTACGGACTCGTGGCCCCTGTGGCAGAATTCGTCGCCACCGGCAAAGACGGACGCGTCGCCGGGCGCTTGGCGCTGGGCAACCAAGTCGGCGGCCTCGTCTATGCCATCGGCCACCGCATTCCTGGTGTATTCCAAGTTCGCCCAGACCTGTTGACCCAGATCCCCTCGCGACCAGCTCTCCTCGGACAGGGAGCGGAGCCCACCCCCTAGGCAAGCTTGCAGAGGTGTTTCCAGGGAGGGGCGGTTTATGCTACTGTACGCGCGTTGTTCTTGCTCAAGGAGGATCGTTCAATGATGTACTCGCAGTTATCCAGTGTACTTGTCGTGTCCTTATCCTTACTCATCCTCAGCGCCTGTGCCACGGAAGAGGCGATCACCAGTAGCGGATCGACACAGCCGTCAGCTCCAGCCGTTCCTGTGAAGAGCCCCAAGAAAGCTACGACTGCGGCTCCGGCCTCGTCCCCGAACTATGACACCGTGGAAGCCTGTCTCGCGCGCATTCCCTCTGATAGCACCGCAGGGACGCGCATGCTTGCCGAAGGAAGCTGTCGACGGGAAGGTTCAGTCGGTTCTTCCCTCCTCAACGCTGATACAAAAACTCGCAACCGCGTCGCCTCCGGCAGTGTTGAAGACAACCTGAATGACTGCATGGCGCGAATACCGCAAGATGCCTCCGCCGGGCAACGGATGTTAGCCTCGGAGAGCTGCAAACGCGATCTGGCGAATCAACGCTAATCCATCATTCTTGCACACCGCTTCGCCTCCGGAGATGTCAACCATCCCTTCCGGAGGCGAAGCATTTTTAGCTCCAACTCCCATCTCAGCACGGGCCTCTATCACCTTCGTCTACCGGCTGGGTGATCCGATCGGCAAATCGACAAAGCCTTCCTCGCCGTTTCACTGTCACTTCATTCATGCCATTATTCCGGACAGGGTCTGCCGACTCTCGAACAACATTGACATCGGCGGCTAGCAGTACTGAATTTGAACCACGACCAAGCATCCGTTACTCTGAAACACCGATTCGCCGACCGAACCACGCACTACCCCATGCCAATACGAACATCACCCCACCAATCCCCATCGCGCTGACGATCGACCCGAACGATTCCGCGACCCACCCGAAAAAGCTCATACCCAGCATTGATGTGGCCGTGGCAATAGCCGTATAGACGGCCATCACGCGCCCCACCATTCCGGAAGGAGCCACTTCCTGAATGATGCCCCAGGCGATCGGAGTCCATGCGCCGAAGCCGATTCCGATGCAGGCCACCAGCAAGGCAGCAACGCGCACATCTTGAGTCCAAGTCAGACCGACGACGGACAACCCTGCGAGAGCGCACGACGCCGCGATGGCGGATAGCCGTTGCTGCAGATTCCACCCGCTTATCCGAATTAAGCCAAGTGACGTGAGGAAAAGACCGACCCCGAGCCAGGACCATAGATAGCCGACTTCGACCGGTCCAAGGCCAAGCATATGGCGTCCGAACACGGGGAATAGCGTCGTGAATGCACCCGTGCCGAATGTATACACCGACGCCAGGACGATGAGGATCAATAAATTGCGGTGGGTGAGAAACGCGTATCGTATGCCTTCGATCAAATAACGACCGAACTGACTGGCGCCTGCACTGTCGGTCTGAGCTGGCTCGGCCGATCTCAACCGAATCGGCACCAGACAAGCAGCTGACGCCAAATAGGTCACGGCATTCAGACAGAGCACATCTTGCGAGCCGGAGAAGGCGATACCGACTCCGCTTAATGCCGGTCCGATGATAATGCCCAGGCTCGTCGTACTTTGTAAGAGCGCATTCGCCGCCGTAAACTGCGGGCGGTGGACCATAAACGGCACGGCAGATGAGAGCGTAGGCACAAAAAGGGCCGTCGCGATGCCATAGAGGAAGGTGAGGACGTAGAGTGATTCGACCGTGAAGTTCTCAACCGAAATCAAGCATGGTATCACCCCTATCAACAACCCTCTCGCCACATCGCTGCCGATCAAAATCGCTTTCTTGGGAAAACGATCGACAATGACTCCGATGAACGGTCCAAAGAGAATGGGGGGCAGCGTCTGCAGGAGCCCAATCATCGTCGTCTTGAGCGGCGATCCGGTGATCGCGTAGACGAACCACAGTAACGCCAGCTTGCTGACTCCATCGGCGATCTGAGACAGGACCTGGCTCCACCACAGCAGACTGAAGTCGCGCGTAAGGAGCCATCGAGGGGTCAACTTCAGCGCGTCGACCATACCGTCAACATGAATGGTTGCGGCATGATCGGACCCTTTGAGAAGAGTCGACGGCTGGTCCTGTCCCACGCATCATCCTTCCACTCGCGAGCGCGTGCATGCCCTCCTGTGGCACTCGCCATGCGGTCACGCCTCGGAACCCTGTCACCACCATCTATCATGAGTGTCGTTACGTATTCGCAACCGGGCTCGGATAGGATCTGCGAATGCATGGCGCGGCCACCGCTGCGCTGAGTAACAGTACCAAACCCAGCCCTACTAGGCTTGCAGCGGGACCGATTGCATCGGCCATCCAGCCGAAGCCCGTCATGCCTGCCATCGCAGAGGCCATGGATCCCACACTGAATGTCGTTAACACGCGACCGATGAGATGTTCCGGCGTCACCTCTTGCAAGAGCGCCCACACGATCGGGTTGAGCACGGCCGTGCTGCCGCCCACAATAATGACCACACCTGCCGCGATCAGGGGCGTTTCGAGCAGACTCAAACTACAGACGGCAAGGCCGCCGATCGTCATCCCGCTGACGACGATGCGTAACCGGCCCTGCATGTCGCTGTGCTTTTTCCAGGCCAACCAGGTTGAGGCCGCCAGCATGCCCACACCGAGAGCCGACCACAACCAGCCCAATTGCACGGGTCCTACCTGGAGAAACTCTTTGGCATACACAGGCAGAATGAAGACGAATGCGCTCACGCCTAAATTGTAGAGCGATGAAATGATCACCAAGGTAAAGACCATGGATTGTTGCCCAAATACGAAACGAAATCCAACTTTTAGTTCCTCCCACATAGACGATGAACTCCCCGCCGCCCTCAGGTGGGGCACCGTGAACCGGATAGGCATGAGACAGAGGGCTGAGATCAGAAATGTGGCGGAGTTGACGAATAACACATTCTCCGCATTGATGAGGGCAATCATGACTCCGCTGATCGCCGGCCCCAGCAACATACCGATATTATTCGTTCCTTGAATCAGCGCATTTGCAGACATGAGCTCGGAAGACCGAACCAGCAAGGGGACGGCCGAAACCAGCGCGGGGCCAAATATGGTCGACACCACAGAGGTGAGAAAAATGAGGCCATATAAACCTTCGATCGAAAGGAGCTGGATGGCATACAGGGCTGGAATGAGGAACGTCAAAAGCGCCCGCAAGATATCCACCCACACCATCACAGCCTTTTTGGGCAATCGATCTAGATACACTCCAATCAACGGACCAAATAGAAGTGGAGGGATTGTTTGTAATAGTCCCACCATCGTCATCTTCATGGCCGAACCGGTGAGTTCGTAGACAAACCACAGCAGAGCGACCCTATTTAAACCTTCGCCGATCTGCGATGTGGTCTGGCCCCACCACAGAAGCCCAAA